>CANRFE010000014.1 GCA_947629805.1 uncultured Clostridia bacterium
AAGTATTAATAAAATTAGGTGGTACCACGAAAATAAAAGCAATTCGTCCTATAAAATGAGGGAAAGAATTGCTTTTTTTGATAGAAAAAAGAAAGGAAAGGAAAACATGAAAGAACAAATTGAGCAAATTAGACAAAATGCAATGAAGGAAATGGAAAGCGTACAGGATGAAAAACAATTAAATGACATTAGGGTAAAATACTTAGGAAAAAAAGGAGAACTAACAGCTCTATTAAGAGGAATGGGAGCCCTAACAGCAGAAGAAAGACCAATGATAGGAAGTCTTGTCAATCAAGTGCGTGATGAATTAGAAAAGAAAATTGCGCAAAAAGAAGAAGATTATAAAAAAGAAGAACTAAAAAGAAAGTTAGAAACCGAAAAAATTGATATTACTCTTCCTGCTACAAAAGTAAAAAGAGGAAGTAAGCATCCATTAAATAGAATTATAGAAGAAGTAGAAGATTTATTTGTATCCATGGGATATGATGTAGTAGATGGACCAGAATTAGAAACAGATGAATATTGTTTTGAAAGATTAAACTTGCCACAAGGACATCCAGCAAGAGATATGCAAGATAGCTTCTATGTAACACCAGAGTATTTACTTCGTACGCAAACTTCTGCCGTACAAGCAAGAGTGATGATGGCAAATGAAGAAAAGTCACCAATTCGTGTCATTTGCCCAGGAAAAGTGTATAGAAGAGACGACGATGCAACACACTCTCATCAATTTGCACAAGTAGAAGGGCTAGTAATAGACAAAAATATTTCTTTAGCAGATTTAAAAGGAACTTTAGAAATTTTTATGAAAAGAATGTTGGGGCAAAATACAGAATTAAGGTTTAGACCAAGTTATTTCCCATTTACCGAACCATCTTATGAAGTAGATGTTACTTGTTTCAAATGCCAAGGAAAAGGTTGTAACTTGTGTAAGCAAACGGGGTGGATAGAACTATTGGGTTCTGGCATAGTACATCCAAACGTATTAAAAATGAATGGTTATGACCCAGAAAAATACACAGGATTTGCCTTTGGAACAGGATT
The DNA here is from genome assembly GCA_947629805.1 of uncultured Clostridia bacterium. Taxonomy (GTDB): domain Bacteria; phylum Bacillota; class Clostridia; order TANB77; family CAG-508; genus UMGS1663. Next base: position 1,045 of record CANRFE010000014.1, read on the forward strand.
GGATCGTTTAGCTATGTTTAAATATGGAATTACCGATATTCGTTTATTATACCAAAATGATGTAAGATTTTTAAACGAATTTGACCGTATAGATTAAATGTCGCATTAGGGACGTTTTCTAAAGGAGTATCTGTCCCTTTTGCGACATTGGAAAAATTTTTGCATTGCAAATGTCCCTTTGGAAAACGTCCCCAAAGGGACATAGAAAGGAAAATAATATGAAATTAAGTACAAATTTTGTAAAAGACTATGTAGATATAGATGTAGACTTAAAAACTTTAGCAGAAGATATGACAAATGTGGGAAATGAATACGATTCTGCAGAAAAGCTAATTAATGCTACTAATTTAGTAATAGGAGAAGTATTGGAATGTGAAATGCATCCAGATTCTGACCATTTACATGTTTGTAAAGTAAATGTAGGGAAGGAAGTTCTTCAAATTGTTTGTGGAGCACCAAATGTAAGAAAAGGGCTAAAGGTTATTGTAGCACTAGCAGGTGCTACTTTGCCGGGTGGTGTTATTATAAAAAAAGGAAATATTCGTGGAGTAGAATCTAATGGTATGCTTTGTTCTATTGCAGAACTTGGTTTAGAAAGCAAATTCTTAAAGCCAGAAGATAAAGAAGGAATTCATGAATTACCACAAGAGGCAAAAGTAGGAGAAGACCCAATTAAATTTATGGAAATGGACGATGGTGTTATTGATTTCGAATTAACAGCCAATCGTGGCGATTTATTAAGTGTTTTAGGAATGGCACATGAAATTGCAGCTATTTACGACAAAAAAGTAAAAGATATGGATGTTACTTATACCGAAACGAAGGAAGATATTAATCAATCTTTTAGAGTAGTAAGAAACACAGAAAATTGTTCTATTTTCTTAGCGAAAAAAGTAGAGAATGTAACAATTTGCGAAAGTCCAACTTTCATTAAAAATAGGCTAATTGCTTCCGGCATTCGACCAATTAACAACGTAGTGGATATTAGTAACTATGTTATGTTAGAAACAGGGCAACCTCTTCATTATTATGATGCAGACACCTTAAAAGGACTTTTAGAAGTAAGAATGGCAAAGGAAAAGGAAAAATTAACAACTTTGGATAACATAGAAAGAACTTTGTCGCAAGAAGATATTGTCATTTCCGATGGAGAAAAAGCCATTGGACTTGCAGGCGTTATGGGAGGTTTCGATACCGAAATTACCGAAAATACGAAAAATATTATTATAGAAGCGGCTATTTTTGATGCTGTAAAAATTAGAAAAACTTCTAAGTCCATTTTAAGAAGTGAAGCAAGTACAAGATTTGAAAAAGGCTTAGATCCAAATAGAACCTACATGGCAATAGAAAGGTCTTGCCACTTATTACAAAAATATGCTGGTGCAACAATTGTAGGAGGTTTGGTAAAAGAAGATTCTACCACAAAAGAAGATACGAAAATTGAACTTACTTTTGAAAAAATTAATTTAGTATTAGGAACTATTGTACCAAAAGAAGCGGTCTTAGATGTATTTAGAAGATTAGGATTTCCTTATACCCTAAAGGGAGAAACCATTATTGTATCGGTTCCAAAAAGAAGAATGGATATTACAATAAAAGAGGATTTAATTGAAGAAGTTGGCCGTATTTATGGGGTTAACAATATTGAGGGAAAATTATTAGAATTACCAGCAAGAGCAGGAAATTATGATAAGCAAACAAGAAATATTAGAAATAAAATGGTCGATTTAGGCTTAAATGAAACATTAACTTATATTTTGGTAAATGAGAAAGAAGCAAAAGACTTTACCAAAGATGAGACGGAAATTATTAAATTATTAGACCCTATGACAGAAGAAAGAAATACCCTAAGACATTCTATTCTTCCTTCTTTGTTGAAAGTATATGAATATAATAAGGCACGTAATAATAAAGATGTTTCTATTTTTGAGATTGCGAAAACCTTTTATAAAAAGAAAGAAGAATATGGCGAAGAAAAGAAAATTGCATGTTTAATGACAGGAGATTTTTACTTGGGGGTAGATAACAAAAAAACAGTGGATTTCTACATCATAAAAGGAATTGTAGAAGAATTGTTAGACTACTTAGGTTATGCAAATCGTTATAGTTTTGTTGCAAATAATACTATTCCGGATGCTTTTCATCCAGGGCAATCTGCTGCTATATCCGTTAATAACGATATAGTAGGTTACCTAGGAAGGGTACACCCTGAAAAATGCAAACAGCCTGTTTATGTAATGGAAATTAACTTAGAAAAACTACTAAGCAAAAAAGTAGGAAAAATGAAATATAAAGAAATATCAAAATATCCAAGTGTAAAGAAAGATTTAGCAGTAGTAGCAGACAAAAATGTAACCGCAGGAGAAATTGCAAGTTACATTAAGAAAGCAGCAGGCTCGCTTTTAAGTACAAGTACTGTATTTGATGTTTATACAGGAGCAGGTTTAGAAAAAAATCAAAGAAGTATTGCTTATTCTCTAGAATTTTCTGCAAATGATAGAACTCTAACGGATGAAGAAATTAACCAAATTCTAGAAAAAATTATAGGAAACTTAGAAAAACAAGGAATGGTAATTCGAAAATAAAAAAATAGTTGCTCTTTTTTTCCTTTTGTGATACTATCTTAAAAAGGAAAAAAGGAGGAATTAAAAAATGAAAAAAGATTTAGGAGTAAAACCTTATTTGTTTCCAATGCCAACACTTATGATTGCAACTTATGGAGAAGAAGAACAAGTAGATGTTATGATGATGGCTTGGGGAGGAATTTGTGACAGCAATATGGTAGAATTAAATATAAATGAAGACCATAAAACAACAAAAAACTTGAAAAAAAGAGGAGCGTTTACTATTAGTGTTGCAGACATTGAGCATTTAGCAGAATCAGACTATTTTGGTATGGTTTCTGGAAATAGAGTAGAAAATAAATTTGAAAAAACCAATATGCATGCTATAAAAAGTGATAAAGTAGATGCCCCTATTATAGAGGAATATCCTATTACTTTAGAATGCAAAGTAGCAGCTTGTGAAAATACAATGCACGGATTTCGTGTTATTGGAGAAATTGTAAATGTAATAGCAGAAGAAAGAGTATTAACAGAAGAAGGAAAAGTAGACCCAACGAAGTTAAACGCTTTTGTTTTTGATCAATTTCAAAATGGTTATTATGAAATTGGGCAAAAAGTTGGAACAGCATGGCAAAGTGGTAAGAAATTTATGAAATAAAAGGGGAAAGCAAAATGAAAATATCAACAAAAGGAAGATATGCTTTAAGAGTCATGCTTGATTTAGCAGTAAATAGTAAGGGCAATTTTGTATCCTTAAAAGATATTGCAACAAGACAAGAAATTTCTAATAAATATTTGGAGCAAATTATAGCGATGTTAAATAAGGCGGGTTACTTAAAAACAGCAAGAGGAAATAACGGTGGCTATCAATTGGCAAAAGAACCAAAAGACTATATAGTAGGAGACATTTTAAGAGCAACCGAAGGAGATTTAATACCAGTCTATTGCCTAGCAGAAGAGGGAGAATGCAAAAGAAAAGAAAATTGTAAAACATACAATTTTTGGAAAGGCTTGGATTGTGTTATTCAAGAATATGTAAATAGCAAAACATTAGAAGATTTAATGCAATAAGGGAAACCTTTTAAGGGTATCCCTTTTTATTTTTGAAAAAAATTAACTCTTTTTAAGAAAATTGAAAGACATTTCCTAAAATTTTTTTATTCCTATTGACTTAATAGGAAAACCATGCTATAATTCCTAGTAAAATACTAGGAAAGGAGAACAGCTAAATTGGATATGGTGTATTTAGACAATAGTGCTACTACTAAAACGGACGAAAAAGTGGTAAAAGAAATGTTACCCTATTTATCAGAAAATTATGGAAATCCATCTTCTATTTATAAAATAGGAAGAGAGAATCGAAAGGCAATAGAAGAGGCAAGACAAAAAGTAGCAAATGCACTAAATTGTGAAGAAAATGAAATTTATTTTACAGCAGGAGGAAGCGAAAGTAATAATACCGTTATTCGAGGAATTGCTTATGCTTATAAAGAAAAAGGAAATCATATTATTACTTCCAAAATAGAACATCCAGCGGTACTAGAAACTTGTAAACAATTAGAAAAGGAAGGATTTGATGTAACTTATTTAGGAGTAGATGAAAATGGTTTTATTCGTTTAGAAGAATTGGAAAAGGCAATCAAAGAAACTACAATACTGATTAGTATTATGTTTGCCAACAATGAAATTGGAACGATAGAACCCATAAAAGAAATTGGTGAAATTGCAAAAAAACACAAGGTATTCTTCCATACCGATGCTGTGCAAGCGGTAGGAAGCCTTAGAATAGATGTAAAAGATTTGGGAATCGATAGTCTTTCTTTATCTGCTCATAAATTTTATGGACCAAAAGGAGTAGGAGCATTTTATATAAGAAAGGGAGTAAAATTCGATAAATTCATTCAGGGTGGACATCAGGAGAAAAATAAAAGAGCAGGAACGGAAAATGTAGCAGGAATTGTAGGTTTGGGAAAGGCTATAGAACTTGCTTATGAAGACTTCGATAAAAAAACGGAAAAAATAAAGCAATTAAGAGACTACTATGTAGAGCAAGTGGAAAAAAGAATACCTTATATTAAAATAAATGGAGATAAACAAAAAAGATTACCAGGAAATAGTAATATTTCTTTTCGTTTTATAGAAGGAGAAAGTTTACTTTTAAACTTAGACTTAAAGGGCATTTGTGCATCTTCTGGCAGTGCTTGCACTTCTGGTTCTTTAGACCCATCTCATGTACTGCTTGCTATTGGTCTTCCACATGAAATTGCACATGGTTCTTTAAGAATTTCTATTGGAAAAAGGAATACCAAAGAAGAAATCGATTATGTAATAGAAAATTTGGTAGAAATAGTGGAGAGATTAAGAAATATGTCACCCTTATGGGAAGAATTTATAGAGGAGGAGCACAAAAAAGAATGGAATATTCAGAAAAAGTAGTAGAACATTATACAAACCCTAGAAATGTGGGAAAAATAGAAAATGCCTCTGGAATAGGAGAAGTGGGAAACCCTGTTTGCGGAGATATTATGAAAATGTTTATTAAGGTAGAAAATAATCGAATTGTAGACGTGAAGTTTAAAACTTTTGGATGTGGTGCAGCTATTGCAACAAGTAGTATTTCGACAGAAATGATAAAAGGAAAAACATTAGAAGAAGCGTTAGCCTTAAAGAATACCGATGTAGTAAATTCTTTGGGTGGTTTACCACCAATCAAATTACATTGTTCTGTATTAGCTGAAGAAGCAATTCATGAAGCAATTGCAGATTATTATCGCAAAGAAGGAAAATTAACAGAGGAAGAAATTAAAGAAAAATGTAGCTTAAAAAAGCATTCTTGCGAGCATTGTAAAGAATAAGAAAAATTCCTTGCTTTTCACAATTAAGTATGATATATTGCAAATAGAAAAAGAAAAGGGAGGAAAAACAAATGAACAAAAAAGTAGGAATCTTTATTGGAATTCTTGCAATTATTCTAATTCTTGCTATTGCAGTATGGTTTTATTCTTCGAAAAATGGAAAAAAAGAATTCAATTTGCAAGAATTAAATACCACTATTTCAGAAAAAGAACCATTTAGCCAAATGGCTATGATGGAGGTAGATGCAGAAGTATTACAAAATTCGTATGAAATTTCCGAAGAAGAATATGAGGAGGCAATTGGAAAAATGCCTTTAATTAATGTAAATGCTAGTATGTACTTAATTATAAAAGCAAAAGACGGAAAGGTTGATACGGTAAGAGAAAAAGTAGAAAAATATGCGCAAACACAAGAAAGAATATGGTCTACTTATTTACCAGAACAATATGATTTAGTAAAACAAAGAAGACAAGGTGTAGTAGAAAATTATGTGTATCTTATTATAGCAGAAAATGCAGAAGAAATAGAGGCATTCCTAAAATAAGTAAAATAAAAGAGGCTATTATCGTATCTTTTAAAAAGAGAAAGATAATAGCTTTCTTTTCATGAAAAAGAGGAGAAAACACACATGGTATTTAGCAGTATTGTATTTTTATATATTTTTTTGCCAATGATGCTATTAGTGTATTTTATCGTGCCTAAAAAATATAAAAATGCGGTTATGATTGTAGCAAGTTTTATTTTCTTTGCTTGGGGAGAAATTAGGTATATTTTTATCATGCTTTTATTGGCTGTAATGGACTTTTGGTGTGGAAAAAACATGGAGAAAAACAAAAGCAAAAAAAGACTCTATTTGTGGTTCGATATAGGCGTAAACCTATGTATTTTATTCTTTTTTAAGTATGCAGATTTTATTATTGGAAATATCAATGAACTAACAGGACTTGGTCTTCCTCTCTTAAATATTCCTTTGCCAATAGGAGTTTCCTTTAATACCTTTCAATCTATATCTTATATTGTAGATGTGTATAGAGGAACTATAAAATGTGAAAAAAGTTTTTATCATTATTTAACATATACAACTTTATTTCCACAAATTATTGCAGGACCAATTGTACGTTATGAAACCGTAGAAGAAGAATTAGAAGATAAAAAAATTAGTATGTGTAATTTTTCTGCGGGAATGAAAAGATTTCTTATAGGGCTTGGAAAAAAAGTATTAATTGCAAACCAAATAGGGGCTCTATGGTATGTTTTAGAAAATGGTAGTTATGAAAATTTAAGTATGGTATTAGCATGGAGTGGCATTATTGCATTTGCCTTACAAATTTATTTTGACTTTAGTGGTTATTCGGACATGGCAATTGGACTTGCTCAAATTTTTGGAATGCGATTTGAAGAAAATTTTTACTACCCTTATACCGCTAAAAGTATTACAGATTTTTGGAGAAGATGGCATATTACATTAAGTAGTTGGTTTAAGGATTATGTATATATTCCTTTAGGAGGAAATAAAAAAGGACGTATCAAACAAATTCGTAATATTTTCATTGTATGGTTTTTAACAGGGGCATGGCATGGTGCTTCTTGGAACTTTATTTTATGGGGTGTTTATTTTGGAATTCTTTTAATTCTAGAAAAACTTTTCCTATTAAAATTCTTAGAAAAGCTTCCCAAAATCCTAAGACATTTGTATGCACTCTTTTTTATTCTCATCAGTTGGGTTATTTTTGCTTTTGAAGATTTGAAAAAAGTAGGAGAGTATTTAACAGGCATGTTTTGCCTAAAAAATTTTTGCAACGAAGAAGCCTTGTATTATCTGCAAAACTATGCTTTATTACTTCTGCTAGGAGCAATATGTTCTATTCCAATTTGGAAAAAATGGAAAGAAAAGAAAAGGGAAAAAAAGAATGGAGCAATAGAAGTAATGACTGCTTTGGGATATATAACGATTTTTCTTTTATCTACGGCAAGTTTAGTAACCGATTCTTTTAATCCATTTTTGTATTTTCGTTTCTAAAAAACAAGGAATAGGAGGGGAAAAACATGAAAAATAAAATTTTTTTCTTTCTTTTTATGTTGGTATGGGTAGGACTCACTGTGTTAAATTTTCTTATACCCAATAAATCATTTTCTCAGCAAGAAAATCGCTATTTAGCAAGTTTTCCTAAATTTTCTTTTCGAGATTTAGTACAGGGACGCTATGCAGAAGAGTTAGATAGTTATATTAACGATCATTTTGTTGCTAGAAATTTTTGGCTAAAATTTCATTCTTTTGTTCAACTTTTGGAAGGAAAAACAGAAAACAATGGAATCTATATTGGACAAGACGGTTATTTATTTGAGCCATTTGTTTATAAGGAAGAAGAACAAAAAAATTTAGAAAAAATTAGCCAAGCAGTTAATACATTTGTGGAAAAATTGGAAGTTCCTACTTATTTTTTGCTTATACCAAATTCTATTTATAGCAATCAAGAAAAGTTGCCAAAACATTTGCAAGTGGAGGACCAAAGTAAAGTTATTCAACAATTCTATGCACAGTGTACAAAAAAGATAAAGACCATTGATGTAGCAGAAATTTTAAAAGAAAATAAGGACAAACAACTATATTTTAGAACAGACCATCATATAACAAGCGATGGAGCTTATCTTGTGTATGAGCAATACTGCAAAAGTGCAAAAATAGAGCCAGTAGCATTAACGAATATGAGAAAAGAAATCGTATCTAAAAATTTTTTAGGAACTTTTGATTCGAAAGCACAAGTACCAAACCAAAAGGCAGATGAAATTGTGGTTTATAAAAATGAAAGAAATGAAAAGGTAACAGGAAATTATGATGGACGTGTGTATAATGCTTTATTTAAGGAAGAATATTTACAACAAAAAGATCAATACTCGTATTTCTTAAATGGAAATTGGGCAAAAGTGGTCATAAAAACGAACCTAAACAATGGAAAAAAATTGTTGGTCATAAAAGATTCCTATGCCCATATTGTAGCACAATTTTTGTGCCAAAATTACGAAGAAATTCACTTTCTAGATCCTCGTTATTATAAGGCTTCTCTTACAGAATATACAAAAGAAAATTCTATTTCCGAAGTTCTGTTTTTATACAATATAGGAAATTTAGTAGAGGAAAATTCTTTAAGAAACTTAAAATAAGTTCTACTTTCTTATTTTTCTCATAAAATCTTTATAAGAGGTGTAAAGAAAAATGAGTAAAATAAGAATATATGGAAAATCCATTTTATTTCCAGTAGTGTTAGGAGGAATCGTAGGGCTGGTTCTTTCTCGTTGTATGGATTATGCTTCTTTGCAAAAGCCATTTTTGGCACCACCTGGTTTTGTATTTCCCATAGTATGGACTATTTTATATGTTCTCATGGGCGTTTCTTATGGAAGGCTAAAGACGAAAGAACTTACAGAGGAAAAAGTAAATTTTATTTATTATACGCAACTTCTAATAAATGCTTTATGGTCTATCTTTTTCTTTTGCTTTCAATGGAGATTATTTTCGTTTTTTTGGCTTTTGCTTTTAATTGCATTTGTGGTTTGGATGATAATAGAGTTTTTTCAAAGAGAAAAAGGAGCGGGCTTATTACAAATTCCATATTTGCTATGGATACTCTTTGCTGCTTATTTAAATTTATCATTTTATCTTTTAAATAAATAAGAAAAAAGAAAGAAAATAGGAGAAAAATTATGTTAAAAACAAAAAAAGTAGTCCTATTTGTAGTAGGAATACTAATGGTTGTTCTATTGGTTATGCTTGGCTTAAAAAAAATAAATAAGGAAGAAATAGCAAAGCAAAACGAAGAACAGACTAAAGAAGGACAAGCTAATCAAGTTAATCTAGAAGAAAAAAGAGAGGGAGAAAAACAAGAGGAAGAATTATTTGGAGCTTATTATTCCGCGGCAGAAGAAATAAGGAAGAACATGACATTAGAAGAAAAAGTAGGGCAAATGTTTTTGGTAAGGTATCCAAGAACAAATGCAGCGATTACACAAATTAAAGAGCAAAATCCAGGTGGTTATGTGTTATTTGCAATTAACTTTGATAACCAAACTCCACAAAGTATCAAACAAGAGTTAGAAAACAATCAAGAAAATAGTAAAATACCTATGCTTTTTGCTGTAGATGAAGAAGGAGGAAAAGTGGTTAGAGTAAGTAGTCATTCTGCTTTTCGTACTTCTAGCTTTCAATCCCCACAAGCCTTATATAAAGAAGGTGGCTTCGAAAGAATTGTGCAAGATGCAAAAGAAAAAGCACAATTGTTAAAAAGCATAGGAATCAATATGAACTTAGCACCAGTAGCCGATGTATCAACTTCTGCTTCTGATTTTATTTATGCAAGGTCTTTAGGAAAAGGAGCAGAAGAAACAGCAAGCTATATAAAAAAAGTGATTCAAACAATGAACGAAGAAAAAATAGTATCTTCTATGAAGCATTTCCCAGGGTATGGAAATAACAAAGATACACATACTGGTATTGCAATAGACCAAAGACCTTATGAAACCTTTACAACTTTTGACTTTTTGCCATTTGAAGCGGGAATAAAAGTAGGAGCTCCTACTATTATGGTAAGCCATAATGTAGTAGAAAGTATGGACAAGAACTATCCTGCCTCTTTATCGAAAGAGGTGCACCAAATTTTAAGAGAAGACTTACATTTTTCAGGAATTATAATAACAGACGATTTAGCCATGGATGCGGTAAAGCAATATGCCGAAAATAAAAAGGCTGCTGTGCAGGCAGTAAAAGCCGGAAACGATATGCTTATTTCTTCTAATTTTGAAGAAGAAAAACAGCAAGTGTTAGATGCAATAGCAACAGGAGAGATTTCCGAAGAAACCATCAATACCGCAGTAAGAAGAATTTTAGCTTGTAAATTAGCGTATGGAATTTTGTAAAGACACATTTTTTCCTTTTCTTTCATTGACACAAAAATAAAAAAGTAGTACAATAGTAGAGTTGCTAAAAAAGGAGAGGAAGAAAATTGGAAAAAGAAGAAAATATATTAGGAACAGAAAAAATAGGAAAATTGATTAGAAAATTCTCAATTCCATGCATTATATCATTAGTAGTAAACTCGTTATATAACATGGTAGACCAAATATTTATTGGGTGGGGAGTAAATTACTTAGCAAATGGAGCAACCAATGTAGTATTTCCACTTACCATGATTGCATTAGCATTTTCCCTTATGCTAGGAGATGGGGCATCTAGTTACTTTAGTTTAAAATTAGGAGAAAAGAAAAAAGAAGAGGCAACCAAAGGGGTAGGAAATGGAATATTATTGTCTTTCTTAATATCGGTTTTTTACTGTATCCTTACCTTAATATTTTTACCACAACTTTTAAATATCTTTGGTTGTACCGATGTTTTAAGAGAATTAGCATTAGACTATGGAAAAATTATTGCCATGGGCTTACCTTTCATGATGATAGGAACCACTTTAAACTCCATTATTCGTGCTGACGGTAGTCCAAAATATGCTATGACTTCTATGGTATTAGGAGCGGTTTTAAATATTATTTTAGACCCTATTTTCATTTTTGTATTTCACATGGGAATAGAAGGTGCTGCTATTGCAACCATCATGAGTCAGTTTGTTACCTTTCTTTTAAATATAGCCTATATAAAAAAATTTAAATCTATTCTGTTAAACAAAGAAGCATTTTTCTTACAATTTGGTGTGGCTAAAAAAGTAGTTACCTTAGGAATTAGTAGTTTTATTACCCAAATGAGTTTTGTATTTGTTGTAGCAGCAGAAAATAATTTACTTGGCAAATATGGAACCCAATCAAAATTTGGTCCTGAAATACCAATTACGGTTTTGGGAATTGTAATGAAAATAAGCCAAATCTTAAATAGTATTATTATTGGAATTGCAGCAGGTTCGCAACCGATTTTTGGATATAACTATGGAGCAAGAAAATTGGATAGAGTAAAGCAAACATTAAAAATGGTTTTAGGTGTTAGTGTTATTATTAGTACCTTTGCCTTTCTTCTTTTCCAAGTAATTCCAGATAAACTCATTTCTATTTTTGGTAGCGGAGACGAATTATATATGGAATTTGCCTGTCTTACTTTCCGTATTTATTTACTACTATGCATCTTTAATGGTATTCAAATACCATCAGGAATTTTCTTTCAGGCAATTGGAAAAAGCAGTAGAAGTGCTATTTTATCTCTATCCAGACAAATCCTTTTCTTAATTCCTGCCATGCTAATTTTAAGTAACATCTTTGGACTAATGGGAGTATTATATGCAGGGCCAGTAGCAGATGGCATTGCCTTTGTACTTTCTGGTATTTTTCTTGTGGTAGAAATAAAACATTTCAAACAAACAGAACCAAAAGAAGAAAAAAGAGAAGAAAGCAACACAACTGTCGGAAAAAAAGAAGGAATTGTTATTACAATTTCCAGAGAATATGGTTCTGGCGGAAGAATTAGGAATTTCTTTATACGATAAGAATTTTATTACAGAAATGGCTATAAAAACGGGACTTTCTAAAGAATATATTGAACAACATGAACAAAAAAGAAATTTCTTAGAAGGACTAAACAATGGGTATTATGTAGGGTTAGATAATAGTGATGAATTGTTTTTGAAAGAAGCAGAATTTGTGAAAGAAGTAGCAAATACAGAATCTTGTGTTATTGTGGGAAGATGTGCCGATTTTCTCTTAAAAGACAAGAAAAATGTATTAAAAGTATTTATTTATAGTGATATGGAGCATAAAGTAAAAAGAGCTATAAAATATTATCATTTAGAAAAAGAAAATGCAGAAAAAGAAATTAAACGCATAAATAAACTAAGGGCAAATCATTATAAACATTATACAGCACAAGAGTGGAATGACTATAAGCATTATGATCTTTGCTTGCATAGTGATGCTATAGGAGTAGAAAAAGTAGCGCAAATGATTTGTTGTATAGCAAAGGAAAAAATAATGTTATAAAAAAGGGGAATTCCCCTTTTTTTTTAAGGAAAAATAGTATATAATGGGACTGTAAAAAAGAGAAAAAGAAAGGAAGAAAAATGTCAAATTTTGTTCATTTACATGTTCATAGTGAATATAGTTTACTAGATGGAGCAAATCGCATTAAAGATATTCCCCTTATTGCAAAAGAATTAGGGATGAATGCAATTGCTATTACAGACCATGGTGCCATGTTTGGTGTAATTGATTTTTATAAAGCATGCAAAGCAAATGGAATAAAGCCAATTATAGGGTGTGAAGTATATGTAGCCCCTCGAACAAGACATGACAAAGATGCCACTTTAGATAGTAAATATAATCATTTAATATTGCTTGCTAAAGACAAACAAGGTTACCAAAATTTATCCAAATTAGTTTCTTTAAGTTATACAGAAGGATTCTATTATAAGCCACGTATCGATAAAGAAATCCTTACCAAGTATCATGAGGGGTTAGTATGTTGTAGTGCTTGTTTAGCAGGAGAAGTGAACCAAGCTATTTTAAATAAGGACATGGAAGAAGCAAAAAGAGTAGCTTTATGGTTTAAAGATTTATTCCAAGACGACTATTATTTAGAAATTCAAAATAATGGGGTAAAAGAACAAATACTAGTTAATCAAAAGTTAATAGAATTATCCAAAGAGCTTCATATTCCACTTGTTGCAACTAATGATGCACATTATGCAAGAAGAGAGGATGCTTATAACCATGAAGTACTATTGTGCATTCAAACAGGTAAGAAAATGTCAGATGAAGATAGAATGCGTTTTGATACAGACGAATTATACATTAAATCACCAGAAGAAATGAGTTTGTATTTTTCTAATGTGCCAGAAGCGATTGAAAACACTGTCAAAATTGCAGAAAAGTGCAACGTAGAATTTGAATTTGGCCATACCATTCTTCCTAATTATGATGTGCCAGAAGGGTATAAAACCCACTATGATTATATAGAACATTTAACAAAAGAAGGGCTAATTAAGCGTTACGGAAAAGAAAATGGCACTTATGAAGAACTTCCCGAAGAAATTAGAAAAAGAGCAGAATATGAATTAGGCGTCATTCAAAAAATGGGCTATGTAGATTATTTCTTAATTGTATGGGACTATATCAATTTTGCCAAAACGCATGCTATTCCAGTAGGACCTGGGCGTGGTTCAGGAGCAGGTTCTATTGTAGCCTACGCAATTGGTATTACCGACATTGACCCATTAAAATATAATTTACTATTTGAGCGTTTCTTAAATCCAGAAAGAATTAGTATGCCCGACTTTGACGTTGACTTTTGTTATGAAAAAAGAGATAAAGTCATTGAATATGTATGTAAAAAATATGGTTATGACCATGTATCCCAAATTATTACTTTTGGTACAATGGCTGCTAAAATGGTCATTCGAGATGTAGCAAGAGTACTAGATGTTCCTTATGCAGAAGCAGATAAACTAGCAAGAATGATTCCAAACGAAATTCATATTACCATAAAAAAAGCAATGGAACAAAACAGAGAACTTCGAGAGCTATATGAAACCGATGCAGAAATAAAAAAATTATTAGATATTGCTATGGCTTTAGAAGGTATGCCACGACAAGCATCTACGCATGCCTGTGGAATTGTTATTACGAAAGAACCAGTTGATACCTATGTTCCTTTGTATGTAAGAGAGGGTACCATATCCACTCAATTTATTATGACTACCCTAGAAGAGCTAGGACTTTTGAAAATGGACTTCTTGGGCTTAAGAACCCTAACAGTTATTCAAGATACTATAGATTTAGTGAAAAAGAATCGAAATATAGAAGTAGTATTTGATGAAAATAGGAGTGATCCGAAAGTATATAAACTATGGCAAGAGGGAAATTCCGTTGGTATTTTTCAATTTGAAAGCCAAGGTATGACCAACTTCATGAAAGAATTAAAACCAGATAGTTTGGAAGATATTATTGCAGGGGTGTCTTTGTATCGCCCAGGACCAATGGACCAAATTCCAAGATATATTGCCAATAAAAAGGATCCAGAACATGCGGTTTATACGCACCCAGCCCTAAAACCAATCTTAGAAGTAACCTATGGCTGTATGGTTTACCAAGAACAAGTAATGCAAATTGTACGTGACTTAGCAGGTTACTCTTTAGGAAGAGCAGATTTAGTGCGTCGTGCCATGGGAAAGAAAAAATTAGATGTGATGGCAAAAGAAAGAGAAATTTTTATTCATGGACAAGTAGATGAAGAAGGAAACGTAGTAGTTCCAGGTTGTGTAAGAAATGGCATTGAGGAAAAAAGTGCGAATACCATATTTGATGAAATGGCAGAATTTGCAAAATACGCATTTAACAAATCGCATGCAGCAGCCTATGCGGTAGTTTCTTACCAAACTGCTTACTTAAAAGCCTACTATCCAGAAGAATTTATGGCAGCTACCTTAAATAGCTTTTTAGGAAATTTAGGAAAAGTACCCTATTACATAGAAGAATGTAAACGTTTAAACATTGAAATATTAAAACCAGACATCAATAAAAGTAATACCAAATTTACCGTCGATAATGGAAAAATTCGATTTGGTATGGGAAGTATTAAAAACGTGGGAACCTCAGCAGTTGATGCTATTGTAGAAGAAAGAACAAAAAACGGAGAATACAAAAGTTTTACCGATTTTTGTGAAAGAATTCACGAAGAAGCGGTCAACAAAAAATGTATTGAAAGTTTAATAAAAGCAGGATGTTTTGATGAATTTGAACAAACCAGAAGTACTTTAATGGCATCCTTTGAAGAAATTTTAGATTCTATTTCGGATGCTTCTAAAAAGAATTTCAAAGGACAGGTTTCTATGTTTGATTTAGGAGGCTTTACAAATGTAGAAAACGCGTCTAACAACGAAGAAAGTGACTTAGAAAAGTTAAAATATAATTACCATACCTTAAAAGAGTATTCCGAAAAAGAATTGTTATCTATGGAAAAAGAAATGTTAGGTCTTTATATTTCAGGACATCCATTAGCAGGCATAAAAGAACAAATAGAAAAACTAACAAATATTAATACTTTAGCCATAAGAGAAGGGCTAGACGAATTAGAACAAACAGGAAAATTTCCATTGCAAGATGGGCAAACGGTAAAATTTGCAGGCATTATAAATAGCATTAAAAAGAAATATACAAAAAATAATAAAATTATGGCATTTATAAACGTAGAAGATTTATACGGCAACATGGAAATCATTGCATTTGA
>CANRFE010000015.1 GCA_947629805.1 uncultured Clostridia bacterium
AACTGCAAATAATAAAATAATGGAATTTAATTCAAAAACATAGAAGATAGTTGCTAAAGAAACCCCATTAATAGCAGCATATAAAAAATAAAGAATTCCCACTAAAGTGGCTGGTAATTTTCGAAATAAAAGAGAAAATACAACAACAACAATAACTTCTAAAAGTAATAAAGCACTAAAATATCCCTCTCTTAAAATCGTTTCAAATAAACCAGAAGAATAAGTATACCAACTAACAATAGCAGTTCCTAATAAACCTAAAAACATCCAAAAGAAAGTTTTAGGTAAAATTGCTTCTTGGTCATTTTCTACAATAGCATCTGAAAAATTTTCTTCTTTTCCAATCATTTTTCTTATAACTCCTTTCTTTTATAATATATCTTGAATTGCCTTACGGGCTAATTCATCACAACGATTATTAAAGGCATTATCACTATGACCTTTCACTTTTTTAAATTGAATTTCATGTATTTTTGTAAATTGATATAAGGTTTCCCACAATTCTTTATTTTTAACCAAATTTCCATCTGCCGTTTTCCAATTCTTTTTTATCCAATTTTCAATCCAACCTTGCAAAAAAGCATTCACAACATAAGCACTATCACTATAAATTTCAATAGAACAAGGAAACTTAATTAATTTTAAGGCTTCAATAACGGCAGTTAATTCCATAATATTATTGGTAGTATTTTTTTGTGCACCAGAAATTTCTTTTTTATGGTCTGCGTACATTAAAATAGCACCCCAACCACCGTGGACCAGGGTTTCCGAGAACAAGCACCATCGGTGTAAATTGTAACTTTTTCCATAATATTTGTCCTTTCGATTGAAAAATTAAAAACTTTATGATATTATAACAAAGAAATAAAAAATATACAAGACAAAAAAAGGCAAAAATCTATTACAAAGGGAGGAAAAAACGATATGGCAACAGTTCTAGGAATTATAGCAGAATATAATCCATTTCATAACGGACATTTCTATCAAATAGAAGAAGCCAAAAGGCAAACAGGGGCAGAATATGTTATTGCTGTAATGTCAGGAAATTTCACCCAAAGAGGCAATACTTCTTTAGTAAACAAATGGGCAAAAGCAAAAATGGCAATTGCCAATGGCGTAGACATTGTATTAGAACTACCTACCGTTTATAGTATCTCAAGTGCAGAAAATTTTGCAGAAGGAGCCATAAAAATATTAGACAGCTTAAAAATAGTAGATACGCTTTGTTTTGGATGTGAAACAGCAGATTTTGCTACCTTAAACAATGTTGCTAATGTTTTGTATAATGAACCAAAAGAATATATGGCAATATTAAACCATGAATTAGGAAAGGGTTTGTCTTACCCAAAAGCAAGAGAAAATGCAATACTTATGTATTTAAATGATATTAAGCGCTATGCAAATGTCATGTCTGGTTCTAATAATATTTTAGGAATTGAATATTTGAAAGCCTTAAAACGCTTAAAAAGTGAAATGAAGCCATTTTCTATAGAACGAAAAAAAGTCTATTACAATGAAGAAAGAATTGTAGACGAATTTGCAAGTTCTACTGCTATTCGTAAATTGATTGCTACAGAACAATATGACGATGTAAGAAAAGTAATGCCAAGAAATTCCTATTTAATTCTAAAAGAAGAAATTCGTAAAGGAAATTATGTATTAGATTTAATTAAATACGAAAAAGAAATTTTATATGCATTAAGAAGAATGAGTTTAAGAGAAATAGAAGAATTAGCAGATGTTACAGAAGGCTTAGAAAATGCTATAAAAAAAGCAGCCGATTCTTGTAACAATTTAATGGATTTAGTGAATATCATTAAAACAAAGCGATATACACAAACCAGAATTCAAAGAATTTTGCTATATGCTTTATTAGGAATTACCAAAAAAGATATGCAAAATTCGAAAAAAGTAATACCTTATACAAGAGTGTTGGGCTTTAATGCAAAAGGCAAAGAAATGTTAAGTGATATTTGTAATATTAATCCAAAAATTCAAATGGTCACTTCTGTAAAAAAATATTTGGAAAAGAATAATAATAAAATCTTAAAAGAAATGTTGGAAAAAGATATTTTTGCTACCAATATTTATACATTAGGGTATGAAGAAGATTCTTGGGCAAATTTAGATTATACCAATAAATTAGTAATTTTATAATAAAAAGAAGGAGAAAAATACTTTTTTCTTCTTCTTTTTATTACATCTTTATTACATTTTGATAACATTTATATAACAATGTTGAATTATGCAATTTTTTCCAATATAATGGAAAAAAGAAGATGCTAAGGAGAAATTCCATAGGAGGGGTAGTATGGAAGAAACATTTGCAGAATATATCTTGAAAGAACAAGATTGGGTTCGCAAAATGGAAATCATGTTTTATTTAGAGAAAAAAGCACGTATTTTCTTTGATAAAACAGTTGTATTAAAAACAGAGCTTGCCAAATTGTTCATGGAAACAATGAAAATAGACGTAGATAGCAATTTAGTAATTACCGCGTGTTTGTTATGTAACTGTAAAAAACCAACAGATTTTAGTGATTTAAATAAAGTAAAATTGTATGCAAAAGAAGGAGCAGAGTATTTAAGTACACTAGGTTTTTCAAAGCGTTTTTGTAAAATTTGTGAAGAAGTAAATCGTTATTCGGAAAGTAGCCCAAGAGAAAAAGAAAGCGATATTTTAGAATTGGTGGACCAGTTTGGTGGAATGCTCTTAGATAGACCAGAAAGAATTGGGTTTAAGCCAGATGAAGCATTGGTTTTATTAGAACATCGAAACTTAAAAGGAAAAGAAAATCGTTATTTAGAAAAGTTTAAAGAGTTTGTAAATCAAATGCAGGAGGTGTACGTATAAAATGAATGGATTTTATCGTGGAATGGAATATTTAGCAAAGGAAATGAATGGAGCAAAAGATACAAAGCAATCTATTATTACAGCAGCGAATTCTTATGTATCGATAAAGAACAAAATAAAAGAAATGGAAGAGAATGCAAAAAAAGCAGTAGAAGAACAAAAACCAGAAACAATTCATTTTGATCCAGCAGAAATTGAACCTATTGTATTGAAAAATAGAGAAAATAGAGAAGAAAGATAGAAAAAACGTTTCTTTTTGAGAAGAAGTTCTAAAAAGAAACGTTTTTTGTAGAAAGGAAAAGAAACAATGAACGAAATATTTGCAGATTTACATGTCCATATAGGAAGATCAGAAGCAGGAAAGCCAATAAAAATAACAGCAGCTAGGTCATTAAATTTTGCCAACATTGCAAAAGAATGTTATGAAAGAAAAGGAATTCAAGTAGTAGGAATTATAGATTGTGCTTCTCCTTATGTTATAGAAGATATTGAAAAATTTTTGCAAACAGGAGAAGCCTATGAAATAGAAGAAGGGGGAATTATTTACAAAGAGAAAGTTTGTATTTTATTAGGAAGTGAAGTAGAAACTTCCGAAATAGGTAGAACAGGAAACAAGGGAGCAGCACATAATTTATGCTTTTTCCCGCACTTAAAAGATATAAAAGGGTTCTCGCAAGAGTTGAGCCATCATGTAAAAAATATTACACTTAGTACCCAAAGGTCAGACCTTTCTGGCTATGCTTTAATAGATATAGTAGAAAAATATCATGGAATTTTAATTCCGGCCCATGTTTTTACTCCGCACAAAAGTTATTATGGAAATTGTGCAGACCGATTAGAAGAAATTTTTAGAGAAAAATTTTCAAAAATATTTGCCATTGAATTAGGGCTAAGTGCAGATACTTTTTTAGCAGATACGATTTCGGAATTAGAAACGAAAACATTTCTTACCAATTCGGATGCGCATTCTCTTCCTAAAATTGCAAGAGAATATAATAAAATACAAGTAGAAACCATTTCTTTTCAAGAAATTGTAAAAGCCCTAAAAGGAGAAGAAGGAAGAAAAGTAGTAGCCAATTATGGACTAGACCCAAAACTTGGGAAATATCATAGAACCTATTGCGATGCATGTGAATCCACCATTGAAACAAAAGAACCAGTGAGCATTTGCCCAAAATGTGGAAGTGATAAAATCACATTTGGTGTATTGGATCGCATTGAATTAATTCAAGATAAGAAAGAGACGAAAAGCCCAAAAACAAGGCCACCTTATATTTATCAAGTACCTCTTCAATTCATACCAGGAGTAGGGCAAAAGCAAATAACCAAATTATTAGATCACTTTGGAACAGAAATGACGATTTTACAAAAACTTTCCTTAGATGATATAGAAGCAGTAGTGGGCAAAAAGATAGCAAATAAAATTGTAGAAGCAAGAGAAGGGAAAATAACTATACAAGCTGGTGGCGGCGGTGTTTATGGCAAAGTAAAATAAAGAAAAACAGGTTAAGCAGTTAACCTGTTTTAATTTTGGAAATTCGGTTCTAAAAAACTTTTTATGGAATAGACATTATGTAGAAATGAAAAATGGAAAGGATAGAAAAAGAATGCGAAAACAAGAGAAAAAGAGCCAAGTTTATAGGATAGTAAAAGAGCACATTTATCATAACTTAAAGCAATATATGATTGTTTCTATTTTTTTCTTAGTAGGAATCGTTTTAGGAATTCTTTTTGTCAATCATGCAACCAGTGAAACACAAGAGCAAATAGGAAATACGATAACGACATTTTTAGATGCCTTAAAAGGAGATTATCAAATTGATACAGGAAATCTTTTTAGAAGTGTAGTAGCAAACCGTGTTTTGTTTGCTTTTTTGTTATGGTTTATGGGGTGTACTCTTATAGGAATTCCTGTTGTCTATGGCATGGTTATTGCAAAGGGGTTTTCTTTAGGCTATACCATTTCTTCTATACTCTACACCTTAGGAACGACAAAGGGAATTTTCTTTTGTTTGCTTACTTTACTTTTACAAAACATTTTATACATTCCCTGTACTTTAGCCTTAGCAGTGAGTGGGGTTAAATTGTATGGAGCGATTATGAGGGATAAAAGAAGAGAAAATATAAAAATAGAAATTGTAAGGCATACTATATTTTCGCTTTTCCTTTTGTGTATTTTTCTAATAGCAGCGGTCTTAGAAGTTTATGTATCTAATTCTCTACTTAGCTTTTGCATAGGATATTTTTAGAAAAAATATGGAACAATGTTGAAAAATAAAGAAAAAATAGAAATAAGAGAAAAAAATTATATTTTTTTTAGAAAAATGTCTTTACAATTTGCAAGGAATTTGATATAACATATACAGTTTACGTAAGTTAAAGAAAAGAAAGGATAGGGGAGCTAAATCAAATGGAAAAACAAATAAAACTTTTTTTAGAATTTCTTCAAAACGATAAAAAAGCATCAGATAATACATTACAATCATACAGAAGAGATATTGTATATTACAATAAATATATAGAAAGTAAAAAATTAAATTATGCAAAAGTAAAAGAAGAGGATATGAAGGAATATGTAGAGTACCTACAATCTGTAGGAAAAAAAGCATCTACTATATCAAGAAGTTTGGCTTCCATACGTTCTTTTTACCAATTCTTAGTAAAAAATAAAAAAGTAAAACAAGATCCAACAGCACATATTCAATCACCAAAAATTGAAAAAAGAACACCAAGTGTTTTAACAGCAAAAGAAGTAGAATTATTATTAGATCAACCAAAAGATGTAGACTTAAAAGGAACAAGAGACAAAGCAATGCTTGAATTTGCTTATGCAACTGGCATGCGCGTAACAGAAATTATTTCACTAGATATTCAAGACGTAAAACTAGACGAAGGTTATGTAGTATGCCATTCTGGTACAAAGCAAAGAAATATTCCTTTAGGGGCTATTTCCTTAAAAGCATTAAAAGAGTATATTGAAGAAGCAAGACCAGTTTTAATTCGTGACGAAAGTATTAAAGCTTTATTTGTCAATGTAAATGGGCAAAGATTAACCAGACAAGGTTTCTGGAAAATCGTAAAATATTATAAAGAACAAGCACACATTACAAAAGATATTACACCACATGTATTAAGACATTCTTTTGCAACCCATCTTTTACAAAATGGTGCAGACTTAAAAGCTATTCAAACAATGTTGGGACATTCCGATATTTCTTCTACACAAGTTTATATGCAATTTCAAGATAGTGGAATAAAAAATGTTTATAAAAAAGCACATCCAAGAGCTTAAAAGAGGAAAGTGAACTTTGGAAAAAGTTCACTTCTTTTTTCTTTTTTTACCAATTCTTGAAAATGTCTTGACAGTTTACAGTAATAAAGATAAAATAGAATAAGAGACAAAATATATTCTAAAAATAAATTAGAGTGATATATATTTATGTACATTGAAAATAAAATAGAAAGAGGTGTAAAATTATGAATATCATAATGTATATCGCCATTTTTCTAATCTCAGCTGTTATTTTCACTATAGTAGGTTTTGTTATGCGAAAAAAAATAGCAGAATCTAAAATGAAAAGTGCAGAAAATGAAGCAAAAAGAATTGTAGAATTAGCAAATAAAGAAGCAGAAAATAAGAAAAAAGAAGAAATCTTTAAGGCAAAAGAAGAAATTATGGCTAGTCGAAAGGAATTGGATCAAGAGATTAGAGAAAGAAGAGGCGAGGTGCAACTACAAGAAAAGCGTTTAATTCAAAAAGAAGAAAATTTAGAAAACAGAATGAATCAATTGGAAAAAAAGGAAAAAGATTTACTAACGAAAGTGCAAGACAACGATAAAAGAAAAAAAGAATTAGAGGACTTATACAACAGGCAAATGTCAGAATTACAACGTATAGCAGGTTTAACTTTAGAAGAGGCAAAAAAACAATTGTTAAATGAAGTAGAAAAACAAATAACTGTAGAAAAAGCAAATTTAGTAAAAGAATTAGAGCAAAAAGCAAAAGAAACAGCAGACAAAACAGCTAAAAACATTATTGGTTACGCTATTCAAAAATGTGCAGCAGACCATTCGCAAGAAACAACCGTATCCATTGTATCTCTTCCAAACGATGACATGAAAGGAAGAATTATTGGTAGAGAAGGAAGAAACATAAAAACGCTAGAAACATTAACGGGAATTGATTTAATTATTGATGATACACCAGAAGCAGTTGTTATTTCAGGGTTTGATCCATTGCGTAGAGAAGTAGCAAAAATGGCACTAGAAAAGTTGATTGAAGATGGAAGAATTCATCCTGCTAAAATTGAAGAAATGGTAGAAAAGGCAAAAGAAGAATTAGAAGCTACTATTAAAGAAGAAGGCGAAAGAGCAGCTATGGAGGCAGGTGTTATAGGACTTCATCCAGACCTTATTCAATTACTAGGAAAATTAAAATACAGAACAAGTTATGGACAAAATGTATTAAACCATTCTATTGAAGTTTCCAATTTAGCAAGAATTATGGCTGAAGAATTAGGTTTAGATCCAAAATTGGCAAGAAGAGCAGGGTTACTTCATGACATAGGAAAAGCGCTAGACCACGACATGGAAGGAACACACGTAGAAATTGGGGTAGATGTATTAAGAAAATACAAAGAAAATGAATTGGTAATTAATGCAGTACAAGCTCATCATGGGGATGTAGAACCACAAACCATAGAAGCTGTATTAGTACAAGCAGCCGATGCAATTTCTGCCTCAAGGCCAGGAGCAAGAAGAGAAACTTTAGAAGCCTACATAAAGAGATTACAACAATTAGAAGAAATTGCAGACTCCTTTGAAGGAGTAGACAAATCTTTTGCTATTCAAGCAGGTCGTGAAGTAAGAATTATTGTAAAACCAGAAAAAATATCCGATAGCCAAATGACTTTAATGGCAAGAGATATTGCAAAGAAAGTAGAAAATGAAATGGACTACCCTGGACAAATTAAAGTTAATGTAGTAAGAGAAACAAGAGTTATTGATTATGCAAAATAAAAGAAAAACTCCAAGTAAAAAAACTTGGGGTTTTTCTTTTGCATAGAAAAGGAATTTTCTTAAAAATTTCTTAAAAAACCTTTTCATTTTAAGCAATCTATAATATAATGTAGCTATCAATTTTATGCCAAGGGGGAAAAGAAAATGA
Source organism: uncultured Clostridia bacterium (assembly GCA_947629805.1). Lineage (GTDB taxonomy): Bacteria > Bacillota > Clostridia > TANB77 > CAG-508 > UMGS1663. Next base: position 8,022 of record CANRFE010000015.1, read on the forward strand.
AAAAAACAAATGGCAAAAAAAAGGATACAAAGAAAACAAACAAAGAAGAAATAGAAAAGACAAAAAAATATAAAACAAAAGCAGGCAAAAAAGAAAAGAAAGCAAAGAAAAAACATCCTAAATTGAAAAAGGCAATTTTAATTCTTTTTCTTTTAATAGTTTTACTAGGTTTAGTAGGGGTAGGCATTCTTGCAGGAATCTTTTTCAGCGACCAATATAAAGTAACAAGAGAAGAATTGGCAATTGATAATTTCAATACTAGTGTGGTAGATTCAGAAGGAAATGTGGTTGCAACAATTAACGGAAAAGAAAATAGAAAATGGACTACGGTAGAAGAAATGCCGGAATATTTACCAAAACTATTTGTAGCCTTAGAAGATGAAAGATTTTATAAGCATACGGGAATTGATATACAAAGAACTTTAGGCGCAACTGTTCAATTTATTTTTAAGGGAGGAAGTTCTTCTTATGGAGGAAGTACCATTACCCAACAATTAATTAAAAATACATTTGAAGATAAGGATGATTCTGGTCTAGCAGGAATGGAAAGAAAAATTCGTGAAATGGCACGTGCTTATAATACAGAACAAGTTCTTTCTAAAGATGAAATTTTAGAGTTGTATTTAAATAAAATCTTTATGGGTGGAACTTATTATGGAGTTGGAACAGCAGCAGAATATTATTTCAATAAAGAAGTAAAAGACTTAAGCTTAGCACAAGCAGCTTATTTAGTAGCAATTAATACTTCCCCTAATGCTTATGATCCATTTAGCACAGAACAGGAAGAAATAGATACTATTAAAGCGAAAGTAAAAGTAGTATTAGAAAAATTTAAGGAAGAAGCTCCTAATTTAGAATATGATTTAACACAAGAAGCTTATGAAGAAGCAATAGCAGAAGTAGACAATGGAATTGCATTCCAAAAAGGAGATGTCATTACTACAAAAGATTCTTATTCTTATTTAGTAGCAGCAGCTTTAGAACAAGTAACACAACAATTAGCAGAAGAGGAAGGTTTAACTTTAGAAGAAGCACAATTTAGAATAGAAAATAAAGGGTATACAATTTACACTACACAAGTAAGTTCTATTCAAGAAATTATGCAAAACGAATTTGTAAAAGATCGCTATTTGGTAAATGGAACAGAAAAAGATAAAGACGGAAATTTACTAAATCCAGGTCATACACAAGCAGCTATGGCAATTATAGACCCTACTACAGGGTATGTGGTAGGTTGTATGGGAGGTTTAGGTTCCGATTCTAACCCAACGGGTTATAACCGAGTAATACAAGGAACAAAACATCCAGGTTCTTCCATAAAACCAATTGGAGTGGTAGCACCAGCTTTAGAAAAAGGAATTGTTACTGCATCTACCGTGTATGACGATTCTAAAACCACATTTAGTGGAAACTATGAGCCACACAACTCTTCGTATGAGTGGAATGGCTTACTAACGGTAAGACATGCAATAGAACATTCTTCTAATATTGTACATATTAAAATCATGTCAGAGCTTGGTCCATCCAATTCTGCAAGTTTCTTACGAGAAATGAATTTTGATAAAATAGATGACGAAGATATAGGTTTATCTCTAGCTCTAGGAGCAACTTCTGCTACTCCATTACAAATGACAGCTGCTTATGCTATGATTGCTAATAACGGAGTATATATAGAGCCAACTTTCTATACGAAAGTAGTGGATAGAGAAGGACAAGTGATTTTAGAGCCAAAACAAGACTCTAAACGCATGATGTCAGAACAAAATGCATATATATTAAAAGAAATTTTAACAGAACCTGTAACAGGAAATGGAGGAACGGCAACAACCTGCTGGATAAAAGGTATGGAAGTTGGTGCGAAAACTGGTTCTACCGATGGATACAAAGATAGATGGTTATGCGGTATTACACCATATTATGTAGGAGCTTGCTGGTATGGTTTTGATAATGCAGAAAGACCACAAGGGGTTAGTGGAAATGGTGCAGCTACTTTGTGGGGAGAAATTATGAGAGCAGTGCATGCAAATTTACCAGGAAAACGATTTGAAAAACCATCTAATGTGGTTAGTTTCAAAATTTGTTTAGATTCTGGAAATAGAGCTACAGATACTTGTACTAGAACAGAAACAGAATATTTTGCAAAAGGAAATTTACCAGGAGAATGTGAAGGACATAAAAAATTAAAAATATGCAAAACAACGGGAAAAATAGCAACAGAATTTTGTGTGGATACAAAAGAAGAAACTTATTTAGTAAAACCACAAAAAGAAGAAACAAGCTTATGGACAACAGATGCAGGAGATAAGTATGACATTCCAAATAAGACTTGTGATGTTCACACTTCCGGAGAACAAGTGGAAATGATTAATGTAGTAGGAAAAACCATAGACCAAGCAAAAAGCGAGTTAGAAGCAAAAGGCTTAAAGGTAGAAGTTAGATATAGTAGAGACAATAAAAAGAACAATGACATTGTACTAAAACAAAGTGTAGAAGCAAAGAAAAAGGTAAGTAAAGGAAGTACTATTACGCTAACTGTTAACAAAGGTTCTACCATGAAGCCAAGTGAAAATACGGAACCCGAAAATAAAGTAGAAAATACGACAATAACAGAGAATACAACCGTGGAAAATACAACAACGCAAAATACAACCGTTGTAAATAATACTATAACATAACACAAAAAGAAAGGATAAAACAATATGACTTTAAGATTATATAATACATTAACAAGAAAGAAAGAAAACTTCCAACCTTTAAAAGGAAACGAAGTACGTATGTACTCTTGTGGACCAACTGTATATAGCTATGCTCACATTGGCAATTTTAGAGCGTATGTTTTTATGGATACCTTAAGAAGAGTATTGAAAATGAATGGGTATACACTAAAACATGTAATGAATATTACCGATGTAGGACATTTGGAATCAGATGCAGATGAAGGCGAAGACAAAATGGAAAAAGCAGCAAGAAAAGAAAATAAAAATCCTTATGAAATTGCTGCTTTTTATACCGATATATTTTTTAGAGATATGGGAAGACTAAATATAGAAAGACCAGAAATTATTGCAAAAGCAACAGAACATATTGCCGATATGTTAGATTTTGTAAAAAAATTAATGGAAAACGGCTATGCTTATGAAACATCAAAAGGAATTTATTTTGATATTTCTAAATTAGACCATTATCCTGTTTTGTCAAATCGAAACTTAGAAGAGCAAATAGCAGGAGCAAGAGTAGAAGTAGATGAAGAAAAAAGAAATCCCTATGATTTTGCTCTTTGGATTAAGGCACCCAAAAATCATATTATGAAATGGGATAGCCCTTGGGGCTTATCTTACCCAGGTTGGCATTTAGAATGTTCTGCTATGGGCAGAAAATATTTAGGAGATGAATTTGATATTCATACAGGAGGAGTGGACCATATTCCAACGCATCATGAAAACGAAATAGCACAAAGTAAAGGATGCACAGGAAAAATTCCTGCAAAGTTTTGGATGCATGTGGAATTTTTACAGGTAGATGGTGGAAAAATGTCAAAGAGTTTAGGAAACACCTATACCTTAGATGTTTTGCAAGAAAAACATATTGAACCACTTGCCTATAAATTGTTTTGTTATACTGCTCATTATCGCACAAAATTAAACTTTACTTTTGAAAGTGCTATTTCTTCACAAAAAGCTTTAAATCGTTTAAGAGAAAGCTATTTGTTACACAGCCAAGGCAAAGAAAAAGTAAAAGAAGAAGAAATAGAACAATATAAACAAAAATTTATAGAAGCTGTAAATGATGATTTAAATATGCCTCTTGCTATGGGAATTGTATGGGAAGTGGCAAGACAGAAACAAAAATCAGAGCAATTTGCTAACCTTCTCTTAGAATTTGATAAAGTATTGGGGTTAGATTTAGAAAAAGCAAAACAATATTTAGAACAACAAGAAAAAGAAAAGTTAGAATTACCAGCAGAAATTATAGAACTAGTAGAAAAAAGAAAGAAGGCAAGGGAAAAGAAAGATTGGGCAGAATCGGATAGGATTCGTGAAGAACTACAACAAAGAGGCTATGGGCTAAAAGATACAAAAGATGGAATGGAGATTGAATTACTACAAAAAAAGGAGAACGAAGGATGAAAGAAGAAAAAGAACTTTCTTTTTTTAAGAAGGTATTAGTAAGCATAAAAGATTTTGAAAAATATCCAGAGTTAGCGAGTAAAAGTTGGGGAATTGTTTTCTCTTATTTTATAAAATTATTTTTGCTTTTTGTTGCTGTTGTAGCTTTAACTTCTGTATATGAATTTGTTAAAGACTTTCAAAAAGAATTAAACTATATAAAAGAAGAAGTTCCACCTTTTACTTTTGAAAATGGGAAATTACAGGTAGAGCAAGAAGAACCAATTATAGAGCAAAATAGGGACAACCCTTTCGATACAATTATTATAGATACTACTTTAGAAGAAGAAGATATGGTGCAAAAATATACAGAAATGTTGCAAAAAACACAAAATGGAATTGCATTGTTACAAGATAAGTTTGTAGTAAAAACGCAATTTATAGAACAACCAGTTACTTATCTTTATGCTTCTTTATTAGAAGGTAATGTTATACCAAATTTTACTAAGCAAGAAGTAATACAGTATTTTTCAGGGACAAATCTTGTTTTAATTTATGTAGGAATTTTCTTCATGCTATTTCTCTATTTTTTCGTACTTTATTTTATAAGTACTTGGTTAGACATTGCTTTCTTAGCTTTATTTGGCTATTTTACTGCCCTAATATTGAGAATTCGCCTTCGTATTTCGGCTATGGGAAAAATTGTGGTGCATAGTTTAACTTTACCTATTTTGTTAAATATGGGTACGATTTTACTAGAAACCTTTACTACATTTCGCCTAGAGTATTTTGCTATCATGTACATTGGAATTGCTTATATTTATATTATTACAGCCATTTTAATGATTAAATCCGATATGATAAAAAGTCAAAAAGAGTTAGCAAAAATTATAGAAGAACAAGCTAAAGTAAGAGAAGAATTGCAAAAGCAAAAAGAACAAGAAGAGGAAGAAAAACAAAAACAGGAGGAAGAAAAGCAAAAAGAAGAACAAAGGAAAAAGGAGAAAAAAGAGCAAAAAGAAAAAGAGAAAAATGTGGGAAATCAAAATGAACCACAAGGAGAGAATGCTTAAAAAGGAAGGAAATAGAATTAGCATGGAAAATAATAAACCAGAGGAAAAGAATAATAAAGAAAAAAACAATAAAATTTTATTAGGAATTTTAGCAATTGTATTATTGGTGGCAATTGGAATAGTAGGGTACTTCGTATTTTTCTATGAAAACCAAGGAGCAGAGGACAACAAACTTGCTTATACCGATTTAATTAAACAATTGGCCGACGGAGAAATTGAAAAAATAGAAATGACAGTAGGAAGCACAACAGTAAAAGTAAAGCAAAAAAATGTAGAAGAAGAAAAAACAGCGATTATACCAAGTACACAAGCTTTTATTGAATTAGTGCAAGAAAAAGTAGCAGATGGAATTGAATTTAATTTAAACCAAAAATCACAAAATGTATTGGTAAGTATTTCGGAGACATTCTTTACCTTGCTACCAACTTTAATGATTGTTGCCTTATTCATTTTAGTCTTTAAAATGCAAGGACTAGGCGAGAAGGGAAAAGTTTATGACCAAGATGCTTCAAAAGAAAAGGTAAAATTTGATGATGTAGCAGGCTTAGATGAAGAAAAACAAGAAATGATAGAAATTGTACAATTCTTAAAAGAACCAAAGAAATTTAATGAAATGGGAGCAAAAGTTCCAAGAGGGGTTTTATTATATGGCAAACCAGGAACAGGAAAAACTTTAATTGCTAAAGCTATTGCAGGTGAAGCAGATGTACCTTTTATTTCAATGAGTGGTTCGGAATTTATTGAAATGTTTGCAGGACTTGGTGCTTCTCGTGTTCGTAAGCTATTTGAAAAAGCAAGAAAAGTAGCACCATGTATTGTGTTTATTGATGAAATTGATGCAATTGGTTCTAGAAGATCTAGTGGAAATGGAGCAGAGTCAGAAAATAATCAAACTTTAAATCAATTGTTAGTAGAAATGGATGGTTTTGATACAGAAGAGACCATTATTGTATTGGCTGCAACAAACCGCCCAGAAATGCTAGATAAAGCACTACTAAGACCAGGTCGATTTGATAGACAAATTACCATTAATGTACCAGACTTAAAAGGAAGAGAAGAAATTTTGAAAATTCATAGCAAGGATAAAAAATTTGCAGAAAATGTGACGCTAAAATCCATTGCAGAAGATACAGCAGGTTTTACAGGGGCAGAACTTTCTAACATTTTAAATGAAGCAGCTATCTTAGCGACTATAAATGAACATGAAGTAATTCAACAAGAAGATATAGAAGAAGCCTTAAAGAAAGTAACGGTAGGACTTCAAAAAACAAGTAGAGTAATTTCAGATAAAGATAAAAAATTAACAGCATACCATGAAGCAGGACATGCTGTAGTAAGTCAATATTTGGAAACACAAGAGCCAGTAAAAGAAATTTCTATTATTCCAAGAGGCATGGCAGGCGGCTATACTATGTATAAAACAAACGAAGACAAAAATTATATTTCGAAAACAGAAATGGAAGAAAGATTAATAGCTCTTCTTGGTGGTAGAGCAGCAGAAAAAATTGCTTTAAATGATATTTCTACAGGAGCAAGTAACGACATTGAAGTAGCAACTAAAATTGCAAAAGACATGGTAACTGTATATGGAATGAGTGATGTGGTAGGTACGATTTCTATTAATACGGAAAAAGACCCATACGAACTTCAATTATTAGGAGAAAAGTACACAGATGCCATAGGAGCAGAAGTAAAAATCTTATTGGACAATGCCTATAAGGAAGCACAAAAATTAATATTAGAACATATGGACAAACTACATGAGGTAGCAGAAAAGCTACTAAAACAAGAAACGATTGATGAAGAAGAATTTGAGAAAATATTTGAATAGGCATGGTACCATTAAGTAAAATTTTGAAAACTTATGTAAAACATTGCAATTTGGAAAAAAATATGATAAATCATAGTTATTTTTATCGGGCTCATGAGGTTATGAAAGTAAAAGAAAAAACACCAATCTCAAATACAGGAGATTGGTGTTTTTGGTGTTTTTAAGGTAATTTCTTTTCCGGTTAAATAGTCTAAAATACCACTAGGAGAAGAAAAACAAAATTTTAAGGAAAAACTTTGTAACAATTGTGTTTTTTGTTGAAAACGTTTATTCACTTCATTTTTACCATATTTTCCGGTCTCCCACAATAGGAAAACCAATATAAGCAAGATGTGCACGAATTTGATGTGTTTTTCCAGTTTCCAAATGCACATCTAAAAGAGAAGTATTTTTTTCTAGATTTTCCTTTATTACTTTATACGAAGTAACAATTTTTTGGTAACCTTTTTTGGGTTCATCGGATAAATAAACCAAAGACTTTTTGCTATCTTTAAAAAGATAAGCTTGAATTCTTGCTTGTTTTTTAGGTAAAATTCCATACACCGTTGCCAAGTAATGTTTTTCTATTTCCTGTTTTTTAAATTTATCTAGTAGAATATCCAAAGCCTCTTTTGTTTTAGCAAATAAAACAAGACCAGTGGTATTGCGATCTATTCTATGACAAGGTGCAACAAAAGAATAGCGTTCTTTTAAGAAAGAGGTAAGAGAATCTTCTCCTACTACTTCCATATTAGAAGGTTTATCTACAACTAAAATGTAATTATCTTCATAAACAATAGGAATAATGGGTTTATTTTCAAGTAATTTATCTGCAATAAAAACTTTAATCACATCATTTGTAAAAACAGACACATTTTCCTTTATACGTTTTCCATTAATACGAATATCTTTTTTTCTAAGTGCTTTATAAAACGTATTAGCACTCAAATAAGGAAAATTTTCTAATACTACTTTTTCTAATTTTTTATTATTCTGTTCTTCATTTACTACAATTACTTTCATAAAAACTCCTATGTACCAAAAGGGACGTTTTCCAAAGGGGCATCTGTCCCTAATGCGACATTGTAAAAATTATAT
>CANRFE010000016.1 GCA_947629805.1 uncultured Clostridia bacterium
GAACCTTGTTGTTTTAACAATAAGGCATTATGTGCTTTACTGCATATTTTCCTAATACAAAAAAACAAAGGAGAAAAGAAAGTTATTATGAGCATAGAAAAAGACCTAAAAAAAGACGGAATTACCATTATAAAACCATTGGATACCCTTAGCATTACCTTAATTGCTAAGTTTGTTGCTGAGAAGTTTATTTCTTTTTTCCCTTTTTCGCACTTTCGTTACCATGACTTATTTGTGAAAGTATCTCGTTTGAGTATGTATATTGCCGATATTCCTGAGGGAATGTCGGAAGCAAATTATTTTTATAAAAATTCTAGTATTTATTTTAAGAATGGACTTTCTATTGATGAAATGAAAGAACTTACCATTCATGAATTTATCCATCATTTTCAAGAAATTAAAGACCAAAAGGGAAATTTATATCGTTTAGGGCTTTGTGATTTTACTGGTATAAAAGTACATGGTATGGCGTTAAATGAAGCTGCCGTTCAATTAATTTCCTCTAAAATATTAAAACATCCAATAGATTATGTGAAATATTATGGGATTGAATTTTCTACTATAACACCTTCCTACTATCCTCTTCTTTGTAATTTAATTGGACAAATGTCTTATATTGTTGGAGATGTTGTATTATACGATAGTACTCTATATAGCAACGATCGTTTCAAAAATGCTTTTATTCATTGCACTTCAGAAGCTACTTTTTCTCAAGTTGAGAAAAATTTTGATAAAATATTAGAGGCAGAGGAAAAAATTATTTGTGCTACTTCTCATTTACAAAAAGAGGATTTAAATGAAAAAGAAATTGCAAAAGCATCTATGCAAATTATTGCAAATAAAAAATTAATTCAAGATACCTTTATTGATACACAAAATAAAATATTTACTACTTATTTTAATAAGAGCTTAAGCAATTTATATTCTGTGCAAGATATTGAAGATTATCGCAAAAAATTATATTCTTATAAAGATTTATTAGGGACAACACAAAATTATTCTTATTTTAATGATTATTATATTTATTTAATGACCAAATTAGATGAAATTTATGAACAAATTACAGGAAATACTTTTCTTATTCCTTATAAAAGAAGTATTTGGCAAATTTTACTTAACAAAATTTCAAAATTCTTTGGAAGAGAAAAGGAAATAGAAAAATTGTACAATTAAGCACAAAAAAACTTGTTAAATATATTTTAACAAGTTTTTTCTTTGCTTTTTAAGTAGTTCTCTATTGCTTCTGCTGCCTCTCTTCCTCCTCTTGCTGCCCATGCTACAGTTGCTTTCGAACCAATAATATCGCCTCCTGCAAAAATTCCTTCTTGAGAGGTTTCGTAATTTTTATCTACCTCTATATACCCTTTTTCTTTTCTTTTTATTGCTAAGTTTTCTACTACTTCTTTTTCTGGTTCTGAACCAATAGCCATTACTACATAGTCCATATCTAATAGGTAATTGCTTCCTTTTATGTCTATTGGAATAGGTCTTAGTTCTCCTTCTTTTTGTATTAATTCTGTTTTGATACATTCTATTTTAGCCACTTGATTTTCCGCTTCTTTTGGTAATATTTTTACAACATTATGTTGAAACAAGAAAGTAATTCCCTCTTTTTTTGCTTCTTCTATTTCCTTCTTTTCTGCTGGCATTTGTTCTTCTTTTCTTCGATAAAGAACATATACTTCTTTTGCCCCTTTTTTTCGAATGGTTCTTGCACAATCCATGGCCACATTTCCGCCGCCAATTACTGCTACTTTCTTTCCTTCATAAACAGGATGGTTATTTTCTTCTAATAAGGTATTTCCACCATATACTCCGGTTTAATTGCTCCCCTTCTATGTTCATTTTCATAGGAATATTACTACCAATAGCAAGAAAAATAGCATCATATTCTTGTTTTAAGTTTTCTAAGGTAAAATCTTTTCCTAAAGTTTGCTCATATTGTACTTGAATTCCTAAATCTAAAATTTTCTGTATGGTTTTTTGCAAAATAGTAGGATTAAGACGAAAGGCAGGAATTCCATGTGCTAAAATTCCTCCGCAATTCTTTATGTTTTTCATAAATGGTTACAGCATAGCCCTTTCTTGCTAAAAAAGCACTACAAGTTAACCCTGCAGGTCCTCCTCCTATTACAGCTATTTTCTTTCCTTTTTTTTCTATTGGTTCTTCCTCAAATGGAATCTTTTCTTCTAAGGCTTTTTTTCCTACATAAGCTTCCATTTCTCCAATAGATGTAGGAAGGCCTTTGAAACGACGCACACAATTTCCTTGGCATTGACTCATGTGCGGACAAATTAAACCACAAATTGGCTGTAATACTGTTGTTTTACTTAAAATTTGATAAGCACTTTTTATGTTTTCTTTTTTTACTTCCTCTATAAAATCTGGAATATTGTTTTCTAATGGACATCCTTTCTTACAAGGTTCTGTTTTACAATGTAAACAGTATTCTGCTTTTTGCTTTATTTCTTCCATTTGTTTTGCGCCTTCTTTCTATTCTTTGTGTTATTTTTCTGCTAATGTATTTATTTTGTTTTTTACTTCTTTTAAGTCATTCCAAAATTCTATTTTCTTATTTTCATCTCGTAGTAATGCAGCAGGATGCCATGTTGGCATATACCAAATTTGTTTTCTTTCTATCCAAGTGCCTCTAGCATTGGTAATTCCATACTCTTTTCCTAAAATATTTTTTAACGCTGTGCTTCCTAACAATACAATAATTTTAGGTTTTACTAAAATTACTTGGTTACGTAAATAATCTAAACAGGCCTGTGCCTCGTCTTGCTCTGGCACACGATTAGAAGGCGGTCTACATTTAACAATATTAGCAATATAAAATTCTTCTCTCTTTAAGCCTAAGCCAATGAAAGCTTTGTTCATTAATTGTCCTGCTTTTCCTACAAAAGGAATTCCTTCTTTATCTTCGTCTGCTCCTGGTCCTTCTCCTATCATCATAACAGTTGCTTTTTTATTTCCTGTTCCAAATACAATGTTCGTACGGTTCTGACATAATTTACATTTTGTGCAATTTTTTATACTTTGTTCTAATTCTTCCCAATTATCGTACATCTTCTTTTTCTCCTAATTTTGCTTATTCTAATACACATGGTTCTAAAAGTTGTATTTTTTCTTCTTTCTTTGTATCTATTCTTGCCATCGTTCCAATTGGTATCACTTGTTTCTTATCGGTATGTCCAAAATTATCCGATTTAATAATAGCAAATGTATTGTCCTTTTCTAAAGTATCCAACAAAATCTTTTCTAAAGCAATCGTTCCTTTGCAATTTCCTACCCAAATTCCTTTTATTTTGTTAAAGACTCCATTCTGTTTCATTTGGTACAAAGAATGGCTTACCATTTCAGGATCACTTTCCAGCTCTTCTATAAATAAAATTTTATCCGTAAAATCTAAGCAATACGTTCCGTGCACTCATGTCTGCTACTAGTTTTAAATTTCCGCCAATTAATCTTCCCTGTGCTATTCCTTCTTGTATCGTTTTAAATTCCTCTTTTTCTTCTCTTAAAGATGTTTCTGCTTTTACAAAACGCTTTATTACCTGCTCGTAGCCATACGATGTTTGCCAAGAAGTTAAAGCCTTAAAAGTAGCTCCACTAAATGTAATTAAGCCTGTTTTTTGTGTAATCATGTTCGTCAATGAAGTAGAATCACTAAAACCACATAGAATTTTCGGATTTTTTTGGATAAGTTCGTAATCTAAATAAGCAAATGTTGCATTAGAATTTGCTCCTCCACTAGCACAAAAAATAGCTTTTATTTCTTTATTCGCAAACATTTGATGAATATCTTCTACCTTTTCTTTGGCGGTAGCCCCATAACCTAAAGTATTTTGAAATACATGTTTTCCAAATTCAATAGAAAAACCAGAAGCTTCCATTAATAAAATAGAATTATTAATTGCTTCTAAGCTTTCCTGTGTAATAGGACTAGAAGGTGCTATTACTCCTATTTTATCTCCTTTTTCTAATTTCTTTGGTACTATCACTTTTTACTCCTTCTCCTTTTTAGAAAATTTTCTTAAACAAGAATAGCCTGTTATGTCGCAAAAGGGACAGATGCTCCTTTAGAAAACGTCCCTAATGGGACATTATGCTCCTCTTTTCCAGTAAAATAAGTATTGTTGCGCTATTCCTGCTAAGTTTCCAAATTTTTCATAAGCTATTTTTTCTATTTCTTTCTTTTTTACTTTATTTTCTTGTGGATTTTGAATATATAATTCATTCATTACTCTTCTTACCCATACATCAATTGGGAATGCTTCCCATCGTTTTAAGGTAGAAAATAATAAAATACAATCTGCTACTTTTGGGCCTACGCCTGGAAGCGTAAGAAGTGTATCTCTTATGGTTTCAAAGTCTTTTTCTTGTTTTAATTTTTCTAAATCCACCTGTTTGTTATAAATCCTTTTCGTTGTTTCATATACTCTTTTGTCTCGAAAGCCAAGACCTAAATTTCTTAAATCTTGTATACTAGCCTTTTGTAGTTCCTCTACGGTTGGAAATGTATAATAGCTCTTTTTTTCAAATACAATTTCTTTTCCATAAGCTTTAGCCATTCTTTCAATAATACCTTCAATTCTTGGTATATTGTTATTGGCAGAAAGAATAAAGGAGATAATCGTTTCCCATAAATCTTGGTTTAAAATACGAATACCTTCCCCATATTGAATACTTTGTTTCATGTTTTCGTCTACTTTTGCTAATGTTTGCTTTATCGTTTCATAATTCGTATGAAAATCAAAATATTCCGTTATAAATTTCTCTAAATTGTCTTCTCCTTTACTTTGAAAAGTAACTATTTTTTCTTTTTCCGTTACTTTAATGACATTGTTTTTTACCACTCCTATGTAACAATTCTCTTCTTGTTTCTTCCATCTAAAACATTGCCCACAGGTAAAAATATCTTTTGCATGAAAAGTATGATCTTTTTTTATTTCATATTTTTGTTCTTTCATGACTTCCTTCTTTTCTTTGTTTTCTTTTTTATCTTTCTTTGTTTTCTCTTTTCTTTTTTCTTTTCTATAGATAATAGATAAAAGAAGAAAATGTTACATCTCTTCTTCGTTAAATTTTTGTTTAATTTTATTTGCTTTTCTTCGAATACGGGTTAAAGCAGTATCTACGGATTTTGTTTTACAGTGCAATGTTTCTGCAATTTCTAGATAACTTTTTCCTTGTTTATATTCATTTAGTACTTCCAATTCTTTGGTGCTTAAAGCTTCTTGAATAGCATTGTTTAATAATTTATAATATTCATCGTCTGCAATGGTTTCTAAAGGATCTTTTACACTATCTTTTAATTCTATTTTATCTTGTAATTCTAGTCGATTATCTTCTTCGTCATAAGAATTGTTAATGGAAATTGCGTTATTCAAAGGGAAATGCTTTTGGCGATTCGCATTTTTTACCGCCGTAATTAATTGCCTTTCAATACACATAGTAGCAAAAGATTTAAAAGAGGCATGAAAACTATCATCATATTTTTTTATGGCTAAATATAAACCTATCATTCCTTCTTGTAAAACATCATTCTGGTCAGAGCCATACATAAAAAAGCGATTTGCTATTAATTTCACTCTATTTTTATATTTTTCTAATAAAAAATTGAGAGCATTATTATCCCCTTGCTGTATACTTTTTATGATTTCTTCGTCGGTTTGATTTTCATACTTAAATGTCGCCTTCATTTTTCCTCCTCGTGCAATTTCCTTTACTATAACACATTTCTTGCGAAGTTTCAACATTTGTATCTTAAAAATTGCTTTTTCTTACCTGTTTTTCTAGTTTCTTCTATTTTTCTTTTAAGGCGATAAGTGCAATGTTTCTACCTGCTTTTTCTTTTTGGGCACGGTAAGAATGAAGCTGTTCTGCGTGGCATACCGTACAAATATTACTTTGTATTATATGTTTTGGAAGAATTCCCATTTCTTCTAACAATTTTCTATTAATTGCTGTTGTATCAATAAAATACTTTTCTTCTTCTGTTTCTTCCTTTCTTTTTATAATCGGTTCCAAATTTCCTAAATAAGAAAAAGTTGCTTCAAAAATTTCTTTTACTTCCTTTCCCACTTCAAAATGGCATTGTGCAATGCAAGGACCTAAAAAGCAAAGTAAATTTTCAACTTTACAGTCGTATTTTTTTAGCAATTGAATTGCTCCCTTTTGTGCAATTTTTTGTACGGTTCCTCTCCAACCAGAATGAATATTTCCAATCACATTCTTTTTAGGATCATAAAATAAAATAGGAGTACAATCTGCAAAGCGTAATATAAGTGAAATTCCTTTTTGATTAGTAAGTAGTCCATCTATATTGGTATAAATTTGTTCTTTTTCTTCTACTATTTCTACTCTATTACTATGTGCTTGTTGTTCAATTTGCCTAAGCCCTTCTAATTTCAAATCTAAGGCTTGGTATAAAGCCGCATAATTTTGCTCACTTTTCTTGATGGTGTAAGCATGTTGCACTTTGTCTTGGTATTCTAATAATGCTCGAAATTGTAAATATTGTACTTTCTCTTTTTTTACATGCACCATCGTTTCATTCGATAAGTCCTGCATCTTCTTTCCTTTCTTTTATCTTTTCCAAAATTTCTTCTTTTTTATCATTTCTGATATAAGAATAAGTACGACATTTTTCTTCTTGGAAATGACAAATAGCTTTATATTCACAATAATCACAAGGTGTTTTTTTATTTTTCTGTTCATAATATGGCTGTATTTTAATATTGCCACTTAACATTTCTTTAGCAATTTGTTTAATAAGGCGATTTGTATAATTTCTTAAATCTTCAAATTGTTCTTTTGTAATGGTATTCGACTTGCTTTTGCTAATCTCTCCTTCTTTATCTAAATAAACAGGAACTACTGTAGAAGCCCCTTTTGTTAAAGACTTATCCATCATTTTTACTACATTTATATCTGCTAAAATAAAACCATTCATTTTAAATTGTTTTTTTATTTCTTGTTCCATTTGTTCTTTATCTATAGGTTTTTCTGCTTTCAAAATAGGGTCAATTAAATTGTAATATAAAATACCTGCTGGCAATACTTGTTCTATTTTGCAGGCAGCATCTAGGTAGGTTAATAACTGAATTTGTAAGCCCGCTACTACTTTATTTAAGTCTATGTTTTTTACCGAAGATTTATAATCAATAATACGAAGGTATTTGCCATCTTTTGTTTTGGCTATATCAATACGATCAATTTTTCCTGTCATTTCTACTTTTTTTCCATCTTCTAAGGAAAGGGTTATTGGTTTATAAGCTTTCCCTCTTTTAAATTCGAATTCGTTAGCAAACACTTCAAAATCGCTATTTTTTAAACCTTCTATTAAATATTTCATGGATTCCAATACTACTTTTTTTAATTTGTTTGTTAAAACATAAAATTTCGGACTACTTGTAAAAATATAATATTGGTCTAGTCCTAATTTTTCTTCCATAATTTTTTCTACTAATGTTTCTACTTGTTCTTCTTCCAATTGTTTGATGTTGAAATTTCTTTGACGTACCTCAGAAAAAAAAGCGTCGATGACTTCGTGCATAAAACTTCCAGTATCTACTGGTTTTACTTTATATTCTTCTGGTGGTTTTAGAGCTAAGCTATACTTTAAGTAATAAGAAAAAGGACAACTTTGGTATTGTTCTAATTGTGAAACACTCGTTACCAAAGTATTTCCATATAACTTTTGCATATTTTCTTTTTGAATTCTTTCTGGTTCATTTTGATAAGTTAATGCTTGTTTTGCTTGTTGTAATTTTTCTTTCCATCCTTCTTTTTGCTCAAAATACTTTTCTACGGCATGCCAAATAGCTGGAATTTCTTCCTGCTCCTTTTCTTTTCTTAACATGGAAATTAATTGTTCAAAAGTGTTTTGTTCTTTTAAGAAACAAATTTCTGTTGTTTGTAAGTCACTCTTTTCTTGTAAATGTACAAAAATCTTTTTTAATTTTGTTATATAGGTAGAAGGTCTTAAAGCCTGCCCCTCTAAATTAGAAGAAGGATACGAAAAGAATAATTTTTCCTGTGCTGTCGTTAGAGTTTTATAAATTGTAAAATTCTCTTCGTATAAATTTTCTAAAGTTCCCTTTGCAAGTTCCATACCTTTCTTTTTCAACTTTTTTCTATCTTCATCATTGAAAAAGCCCTCTTGCTTTTGAATGCTAGGAAAAACCCCATCATTCATGCCAAGGAAAAAAAGAGCTTTTACACTTGTATTTTTCGTTCTAGCAAAGCTTCCTATGATAACTTGGTCTTGTGTTTGTGGTATTTTCCCTAGCCCTACTTGTCCTAGTCCTATCTTTAATAATTCACGATATTTTTCAAAAGAAATGGTCTCTTTTCCAAATAGTATATCCATTTCTTCTAATACCTGCATAATACTATTCCAAGCTAACTCTTGTACCTTGGCTAATTCTATTTTTCCTTGCTCTTCTAAGTCTTTTTGTTTTTTTTCTAACTTTTCTTGTAGGTTTTGTTTTTCTAAAAAGGCATAAATTTCTTGATTTATTTGACTTACTTTTTTCCTTCCTGTTAGCTTTTGTTTTAGCTCATAAAGTGGAAAAATTAAATTGTCTCTTATTTGCAACATTCTTTGTTGTTCCTGTTTTGTCTCTTCTGTTTGTTTTCCAAAATTCCATTCTTTTTGATACCACTTAGAACCTTTTATTCCCCATTTTTTTGTATAGTTTTCGAATGCATAAATATCCTCTGGTAGAATCGGACTAAAGTCTGTTTTACTATATTGCATAACTGCTTCATAAGACCAATTTGTGGCATAGATTTCCAACAATGCCAATACATATTTTGCAAATTCATTTTGACTCAATTCTTTCTTTTCATCTAAAAATACCGGAATATCATAACTTTGAAAAATAGCTTTGCATAAGCTTGCATAAGGTTCCATTTCTTTTGTCATTACCACAATATCTTGGTAACGATACTTTTCGTATTTTACTAATTTTGTGATTTGCTTTGCTACTTCTTCTACTTCCGAATAAGGATTTTGGGCTAAGAAAAGGGAAATATTTTCTACTTGTTTTGGATAAGTTTGATATGGCATTGCTTGTAAATTTTGTTCTAAATGTTTTAGTTCTTCCTTAGCAAAACGATAAGATTCCTTTTGAAAAACCGTTTTTTCACATGCTATTTGATTTTTTCTTGCAAGGTATAACAATTTATCGGCTACTTGCTTGCTAGAATAAAAAAGATCTTCTTCCATTGGTAAAGAACTATCCAAATTATCTGTTGTGATAGTTACATTTACTTGCTTAGCTATTTTTAACAATTGCTCTATTACATTGTATTCTTGTTTCGTAAAACCACTAAATTCATCAATATAAAAAATTGCATTCTGAAATAAATCTGTTTGTTGTAACTGCATTACTAAAATTTGTAAACGGTCATTTTCTTCCCCATATTTTCCCTGCAATCTTTTTTCATACTCTTCATAAATAAGACAAATATCCTTTAGTTTTTCTTGTAAATAACGGCTTTCTATTTCTTTTGTAGTTTTTTGTATTTTTTCTAAAGAAATGGCATGTTTTTTTAGCTCTGTTATTTGAGTTTCTAATAACTCTACATTCTGTTTCGATTTTCCTAAAAAAGTAAGATTTTTTTTGTTTTTCTCTAAAATATCATAAAAAACCATAGCTCTACCTGCTTTTGACAAGGTTGGCTTTGCTATTCCTCCTACTTCTGTTAAAAGGCGATATGCCATACGCGCAAAGGTTAATACTTCTACTTGCAAGCTACTTCCCACTTCTAATTTTTCTAATAATTTTTTTTCTGCTGTAAACGAATATTGTTCTGGTGTTATCATATATATCTTTTCTTGTTGATTTTTCTTTTCTTTCATTTCTTCGAAGCAAAAATTACTTTTTCCTGTTCCTGCTCTTCCACAAATTAATCTTAAACTCATTGTTTCTTTCCTTTCTTACTTTGAATAGTATTGTATCATACTTACTACTGGCTTTCAAGTAAAGAAAAAATACAATTGCCTTTTTTCGCCTTTTGCTTTTCTTCATTATGTAAAAGAGTGAACACTAAAAAGTTTCTATTTTCTTGTTTGGAAGGATACGAAAAAGTATAATATAAAAAAAAATAAGGGAGCAAAAGAAAAATGAAAGAAAAAGGAATTACTTTAGTAGCATTAATTATTACTATCATTATTTTAATTATTTTAGCAGGAATTAGTTTAAACTTAACATTAGGAGAAAATGGGTTATTTCAAATGGCCTTAAAGGCAAAAGAAAATATGGAACTAGCACAAGTAGAAGAACAAGAAAAATTAAATGCCTTGTATACACAACTTGCCATAGAAGGAGGCTATATAGGAGGAACAGAAGGAGGAGGAACTTCCTATGATGCCATTCAAAAGTTAATAGAATTTAAGCAAGAAATAGCAAATGCTATTGAACAAGCAGGAGGAAATGCAATAGAAGAACCAACTACAGCGGAAAAAGAAGAATATGAAGAAGCAATTAAGGGAATAGTATCTAATGTAACTAAGGATGCAACAGCAGAAGACAAGCAAATTTTAGAAGGAAAAACCGCATGGGTAAAAGGGCAACTAGTAACAGGAAGCATGAAAAATAATGAAACATTAAACCCCAAGGCTCTAAATGCAGGAGAAAGTTATCCTATTCCAGAAGGATATACGAGCGGAGGAAAAGTAACAACCAATAGTTTAGAGAGTCAAACCCCAGGAGATGCAACTGCAGAAGATATAGCAAAAGACAAAATTGCTTGGGTAAAAGGAGAAAAGATAACTGGTATCGCAGAAGGAAATAGCTTACCAGATATTGTGATTAATGTTGACGGTACAGGTGAATTTTATAATTTTGGTGGATGTTATGTAAAATTTTCTATTCCACAAGGATATACAAAATGTATTTGCTCTTGGAACAAAGACACGCTTTACAATTTCTACTTTTATACTGCCACACAGTCCGATACTATTTATTATACTGCCGGCGTTACCAATAAAACTTATACAATAGATGCAGAAACAGATCAATATATTCAATTTGGTGTACAAGACAGATACGATTTTGGATCAAATGCCTGTACCATTACTTTATCAAAATAATCTTTACTCGCTCCCTTTTTTAGTAACTATTATTATTTTTCTTCTCGCTTAAATCCTTTTCCCCATGCTTCTCTTGCATTAGAAATAATAATAAAGGCTTTCTTATCTGTTTTTACTGCAATCTGTCTTATTTTCGCAATTTCGTTTCTAGAACCAACGCATAATAACATCATTTTTTCTTCATTGGTATACATTCCTTTTGCGTAAATTCCAGTACTTCCACGATTTACCTCTTTTCCTATTTCTTCTGCTATTTTTTCATATTGCTTCGAAATAATAAACATGATTTTTGTAAAATTTACTCCTTCAAAAACAATATCAATCATTTTTCCCATTAAATAAATAGTAATGGCAGAATATAACCCTATTTC
Organism: uncultured Clostridia bacterium; assembly: GCA_947629805.1. GTDB lineage: Bacteria > Bacillota > Clostridia > TANB77 > CAG-508 > UMGS1663. The sequence continues at coordinate 11,480 of CANRFE010000016.1, forward strand.
AATATCACGAAAGAATACAACATTTAATGTTACAATGATAATGTCTACTCCTACAATTAAGGAACTACTTCGATAATGTGGCTTAAAGGAACGAATAATATAGGACAATAAATCCGTTCCTCCTGTAGAAGAATTTGACTTTAATACAATCCCACTTCCTATTCCAATAGCAATTCCACCATATACACAAGCTAAAAATCGATCTTCTGTTAGAGCAGGAAATTTTTCTAATACATCAATAAAAAATGATAAAAAACCTGTTCCTAGTAAAGACTTTATTAAAAATTCTTTTCCTATGCGAATGTATCCTAAAATAAATAATGGAATATTTAACACAAATATAGTAATTCCTAGTGGAATTTTAAGTAAATAATACCCAATTGTTGCTAAACCTGCAAAACCACCAGAAGATAGCTGATTTGGCAATAAAAAAAAGGAGGTTCCGCACGCCATAATAAAACATCCTATTATTAATAAGATTGTTTCATAAGTATATTTTCTACAGTATAACCTCTTTTTTATCTTTTTATAATCCATAAAAAGTCTCCTTTTTATGGATTATGTACTATTTTTTACTTTCTATTCAAAAATACATTTCTATTCTTTTAAGATTGTTTCTTTTCTATTTTCTTCTAGTAAATCCTCATACGTTTTTTCAATTGTCATTTCAAATTTACCGTTTTTTATTTTTTCATCTGGTTTTACAATTACTTCTACATCATACACTTCTTTTAGCTTTTTCATATTTTCTTTTTTATGTCCTATAATGTTATTAATGGCATCTGGATGAGCCTTTATTTCTACTAATTTTACTTTTGTGTTACATTTTTTAATTTTAGAAACAATGGCATCATACCAAAGCTTTCCTTCTACTAATTGTCTAAATGCTGGGTGATATGGTCCTGCTACTACTTGACTGTTTTCGTCTTTAGGGTCTGTAATTTCATCTGTATTTTGAAGCCCGATACGAATAATTTTTATTTTATGGCGATTAAATAAATCTGCAACCTCTCTACATCTTTCTACTGCTTGTGTTACAGACAATGGCTCATATTCTCCCTGTTGATACATGGTTTCTAATTCTGTATTTTGAATGACTAAAACAGGATAAATACGTACAATTTTTGGTTTTAATTTTATTAGTTCTTTTGCCGTATTCACTTCATCTAGCACTGTGCTTTCTGGAAGTCCAATCATCATTTGATGTCCTAAAGTAAAGCCATAAAAACGAATTAATCTAGAAGCTTTTTTTACATCCTCAAAGGTATGTCCTCTTTTTGCTTTAGCAAGTATATAATTATTGCTAGACTGCACTCCTAATTCTATGGTTTCGACTTTATATTTTTTTAAGTTTTTTAATATTTGTTTGGTAATACAATCTGGTCTTGTAGAAATACGAATACTATCTACTTTTCCTTTTTTTACATACTCATAAGCTGCTTCTAATAATTCTTTTTGTTTTTCTTCTTCAATAGCTGTAAAACTACCTCCAAAAAAAGCAACTTCTACTTTGTTTTCTGTATCTTGAAAATTTTTCAAATATTGCTCAATGGTTTCTTTTACTTCTTCTTTCGTTACTTGTTTTTGTTTTCCTGTAATTTTTGTTTGGTTACAAAATACACAGGCATTTGGACACCCTAAGTGGGGAACAAAAATAGGAATAATGTACTCTTTTTTCATGTTTTCCTCCTAGTTTTTTTGCTTGAATTGTTGAATCGCTTTTCTTGCTGCTTCCATTTCCGCTGCTTTTTTCGTTTTTCCTTCTCCTATTGCTAAAACTTTATGATTATACTCTACTTGTGCGGTAAATACTTTATCATGGTCTGGCCCTTGTTCTTTTAAAATGCTATAAGTAATTGTTACTTCTCCATGTTTTTGCAAAATTTCCTGCAACACTGTTTTATAGTCTTTTTCTCCTACATGATTACTTGCTATTTTTGCTGGCTCTTTTAAATTTTCTACAATGAATTTTTCTGCTTGCTCTAAATTACTATCAAAATAAATAGCAGCAATTAAAGCCTCTACGCTATCTGCCATAATAGCTGGTCTTGCCTCTTTATGACTTGTACTTTCACTTTTTCCTAAATATAAGAAATCACTAAAATTATGCTTTTTTGCTATTTCATGTAAACTTTTTTCACATACAATATCAGCTCTAACTTTAGTCATTTCTCCCTCTGTCAATTTTGGAAAATTTTCATATAGGTATTTACTAGAAACAAATTCTAAAATGCTATCTCCTAAAAATTCTAATTTTTCATTACTTTCTATGTGATTTTCAAATGCGTAGGAAGTATGCGTTAAGGCTTTTTTTAATAATTTCTTATTTCGAAAAGTATAACCAATACTCTTTTCTAATGCTTCTAATTCCATTCTTTCACCTTCCTTTTTCTAACAGAATCATATCATAATTTCTAAAAAACTGCAACTATAAGATATTCCGTATAAAAAGAAAGATAGATGTTTTATTTTTCATCTATCTTTCCTGTGTAATTATTTTCCGTTGTACATGTTTTTTCTTTTCTACTGAAAAACCAAATTTTCCTATTTTTTTCCCTAAGGAATAATATCCCCCATTACTATAAGCAATTAAATTACATTTTCTAATATCAAAAGCTCCTTTTTCATCAATATATTTTTCTTCTGCATCAATTGATAAAATTTCTGCTATAAATTGATGATGACTTCCTAATTCTTTTATTTCTCTTACTTTGCATTCTATAGATACAGGACTTTCTTTAATAAGAGGACATTGTACATGATTTGCTTTTTCCTTAGTTAAATTCATTTCTTTAAATTTATCAAAATCTTTTCCACTTCTTACACCACACCAATCGGTTGCAAAAGCTAATTTTTCATTGGTTAAGTTGATAACAAATTCCCCTGTTTCCTTTAGGAAATGATAGGAATATCTTTCTGGTCTCACAGAAATATAGCACATTGCTGGATTGGTATTTAAAATTCCTGTCCATGCCACTGTCATAATGTTAGCTTTTTCCATTGTTCCTGTTGTAACCATTACAGCTGGGATAGGGTAAAGAAAAGTTCCTGCTTTCCATTCTACTTTTGCCATTTTGTATAAGTTTCCTCCTTTTTCTTTTTATTCTCTTCCCTCTTTAGTAGGTCTTTTAGGTGGTAATTTATCTGCTTCTCCTTTATATATTGGTGTATATTGCAAGCCTTTTACCTGTAATTGCTTTTTAAATTCTTTTGTTTCTTCCTTCTTTAATAATGCTTTTGTTTTTCTTTCTATATATTCGTTTAACTCCTCATATTCGTTTTTTGTTATTTTTCCATCTTTTAATTCTTTACTTACAAAAAATTGTAATCCATTTTGGGTTCTTTCTAACATATTATATTGCTGATTTTGTAAAATATTATCAATTTTATTTTTATATTCTTCTATATTTTTCATCTTTTTTCCTCCTATTTGATGAATTTACTATAAGTATACTACAATACAAATAAAAAGGCAAATATCTATAAAATTTTCTTTTATACATATTTGCCTTTTATAAAAATATAAAACTGGCGACAACCTATTTTCTCGGCAAGGTAACTCGCAAATATCTTCGGTATCTAAAGGCTTGACTTCTG
>CANRFE010000017.1 GCA_947629805.1 uncultured Clostridia bacterium
TATAAGGTAACCTAGAATCTTATGTATTCTAGGTTTATTTTATTTCTTATAAATTTATTAAATATCTTTTCTTTTTTCACAAAAAATGGTATAATCATTTGTATCTAAAGAATAGAAATATATCGTATATTTTAGGAGGTTTCATGGAAAAAGTTAGTATTATTGTACCAGTTTATAATGTAGAAGAATATCTTAGAGAATGTTTAGAAAGCATTTTGCAACAGACTTATCAGAACATAGAAGTTCTTTTAGTAGATGATGGTTCTACCGATTCTTCTCGGAAAAATTTGTGAAGAATATAAAGAAAAAGACAGTCGTATTCAAGTGATTCATCAAAAAAATCAAGGACAATCTGTTGCTAGAAATGTAGCACTTAAATTGGCTACGGGCGATATGTTAGCTTTTATTGACAGTGATGACTTTGTAGAAAAAGATATGATAGAAACTTTAGTGAAGCTATTACAAAAAAATCAAGCAGATTTAGCGGTTTGTTCTATGTATGCTTATCAAAATGGAAAAGTAATAGAAAAAGAATATACTTATCAAGAGCAAATCTATAATACAGACGAAGCCTTAAATGAATTAATTCTAGCAAAAAAAATTGGACGCTGGCCATGTGATAAATTATATAAAAAGGAATTATGGGAAAATTTAGAATTTCCAGTTGGTAGAATATTTGAAGATACGGTAACAATTCCAAAAGCTTTTCGAAATGCAAAAAAAATAGTCTTTTATGATTGCCCTTTGTATTATTATCGAAAAAGAGAAGGCAGTACAACAACCAAAAGATCAAAACAGCAAAAGTTAGAATATTTAAAAGCAGAATTGCAAATGGATGCCTTTTTAAGGAATCATCATGCACAAATTAATGATTATTTAGACTATAATATTGTTTGGACGACGATTAATATTTTCCATGCAGTAGGAAAATATGGGATTGAGGGGCTACAAAAGGAAAAAATAGTAGAAGAATTATATGATAGAATGCAACAAATTATGGCAAAGAAAGAAAAAATGCAGTTTATTAATGACCAATGTTCTAATGCAAAAAGAATACATTTATATTATTTGCTATTAGACAAGACAGAATATATAAAAAACGTAAATTATCTACCTAGTATTTATCAGTAAAGAATCAAAAGGAGGAAAGAAAAACAATGGATAAAATTACAATTATTGTACCAGTCTATAATGTAGAAAATTATATAAGAGATGCTATAGATTCAGCCATACAACAAACTTATCAAAATATAGAAATTCTTTTAATAGATGATGGTTCAAAAGATTCTTCTCGGAAAAATTTGCGACGAATATCAAGAAAAAGATAGTCGTATTCGAGTGATTCATCAAAAAAATCAAGGACAATCTGGTGCTAGAAATACAGGGCTACAACATGCAACAGGAAAATATATTATGTTTTTAGATTCCGATGATGCTTTTGAAGTAGATGCTTGTGAAAAGTTATATCACTATATTGAAAAAACAAATGCAGATTATGTAGTAGGCAATTATGCCAATATGGACGAGGATGGAACAAAATGGGACAAACCTGTATTTGATAAGGAAAAATATACAGAGTTTAAATTGTCTATTGAAGATTATACCCACTCTTTTTATACGATGAATTCCGGCGTATGGAATAAAATTTTTCGAAAAAGCTTTTTAGATGAAATTCAAGTCAAATTTGTAGAAAGAGTTCCAGCAGAAGATGCTATTTTTACAACATATTGTTTTATTAAATCGAAAAATGTATATTACATGCCAGAAGTAGTTTACAATTATCGTTTAAGACATTCAGATTCAGTATCAACGGGTTGTTCAAAAGTTTTCTTTTTAGGAATTAATAAAGCTTATCGTATTATTTATAACAATTTTGTTGAAAATAACCATATTGATTTTTATCGTTTTTTCTATGCAAAAAGCATGAATTATATTTTATATAAGTTTATTGATTCGGATAAGCTAACTAGGGAAGAAAGAATTGATGTATTAGAAGAAATGCGATGGTTTTATACATTGAGCAATGACTTAAAAATTCCAACCATTTTAAAATCGGTTCGTTATATTATTGAATCTATTACGAGAAAAGACTATGAACAAACACTAAAATATTGTGAAATATTAAACCAAGTCAGAAAAATGTTACCAAAAGAAATTAAAGAAAAAATGTCAAAACCAAGTGCAGATACCTATAAACAAATAGAAGAAAATGAAATTAATACAGAAATTGTAAAGAAAAAAGAAAAATTATTAAAAGTAATGAAAGAAAGCAATATTAAAATTTTGACGACAGAAGAATGCTTAGAAGAATTAAAAAAAGGAAAATCTATTGCACGTTTTGGTAATGGGGAGTTGGATTTAATTACAGGAAAAGGGCTTACTTTTCAAGAGCCAAATCCAATATTAATTCGTAGACTAAAGGAAATTCTACAAAGTGAACAAGATTTTTGTATGATAGGAATTCCAGATGAAATTAACCAATTTGAAAATTTGACAGAGGAAAGCGAGCATTTTTGGATTGAATATATGTATAAAACCAGAAAAATATGGTTAAAGTACCTACATCCTACGATGCAATATTGTACTTCTAATTTAAGTAGAATTTATATTAGACGAAAAGACCATAGTAATTGTGAAAAATATTTTTCTATGATAAAGGATATTTGGAAGGATAGAAATGTATTAATTTGTGAAACAAGTGATGTAAAAACAGGAATTGGAAATGATTTATTAAGCGAATGTAAGTCGATTCGAAGAATTATTTGCCCAACAGAAGATCCATTTGACCATTACGAACAAATTCTTTCAAAATTAAAACAAGAAGAAAAAGATACGATTATTCTTATTGTTTTAGGTCCAACTGCTACTATTTTAACGTACGATTTAGCCAAAGAAGGATATCAAGTTTTAGATATCGGACATTTAGATACAGAATATGAATTGTTTAAGCATAATTCGAAGAAAAATGTAAAAGAAAACGATACAAACGAGGAAGAAGAGGAAAAGAATTATAAAGAACAAATTGATTGTATTATAAAATAAAAGAAGGTAAGATGTGAATATTGCAAAAATAAAACAAAGTACAAATTTTCTCGGAAGAGAAATTATCTATCAAGAAGAAATGGAATCCACACAAGAATTAGCAAAACAGTTAGCAAAAAAGAATTTAAAACAGGGAAGCTTAATTTTAACAGATTACCAAACAAAAGGCAAAGGGACAAAAGGAAGAAGTTGGTTTGCAAACAAAGGAAAAAATATTATGATGACCATTTTTTTACAACCCCATTGTCCTATAATAGCATTAGAAGGTTTTACAGTAAAAATAGCGCAAGAAATTCAAAAAAGCATTCGAGATTTATATGGTTATAACTTAACGATAAAAGAGCCGAATGACGTATTCTTAAATGGAAAAAAAATAGGTGGAATTCTAACGGAATGCTCTAGCCTTCAAAATATAGTAAAAGAATTGTATATAGGAATTGGTTTTAATGTAAATGAAGAGGAATTTGAAAAAGAACTTTGTTCTGTTGCCACTTCCTTAAAGAAGGAATTTCAAAAAGAATTTGAAAGAGAAGAAATTCTAATTGCTTTCTTAAAAAGAATAGAAAATTTAGTAAAAAGCACTTTGTATTAAGTGCTTTTTTTCTGTTTTCTTTTTTCTAAACTGACCATTCAGACTAATAGAAAACAAAAGGTTTGCTTACTATAATATAAAAGATGTTAAAAAAGAAGTTCATTAGGAGGCTAAAAAATGGAAAAAACACAAAGAGTAGCACTTATTACAGGTGCTTCTAGAGGGATTGGAAAAGAAATAGCAAAAAAAATGGCAGAAAACGGTTATCAGCTAATTCTTAATTATGTGTCAGAGAATACCAATTTAGAAGAATTAAGAAAAGAATTTACAGGCGTAAAAACTTTATTCTTAAAAGCAGATGTAACAGATTATTCTTCCTGTGAAACTATGGTAAAAACAGCAATAGAAACATTTGGAAGAATTGATGTGCTAATTAATAATGCAGGTATTACAAAAGATAATTTACTGCTTAGAATGAAAGAAGAAGAATTTGATCAAGTAATAGAAGTAAACTTAAAAGGAACTTTTCATGTAACCAAAAGTGTTATTCCTTTTATGATGAAACAGCGTTCTGGAAAAATTGTTAATATTTCTTCTGTGGTAGGAATTACAGGAAATAGTGGGCAGGCTAATTATGCTGCTTCCAAAGCAGGAATTATTGGTTTTACGAAAACAGTAGCGAAAGAATTTGCAAGTAGAAATATATTAGCAAACTGTGTAGCACCAGGTTTTATTCAAACGGACATGACGAAAAATTTAAGTCAAGCTATCAAAGAACAGATTTATCAACAAATTCCCTTACAGAAAATGGGAGAAGCCCGTGAGGTAGCGAATGCTGTTTTTTTCTTAGCATCTGAAGAAAACACCTATATTACAGGGCAAGTCTTAAATGTGGATGGCGGTATGATAATGTAAGAAACTAAAAATTCTAAAAAAGGAGAGAAAAATGGAAAAGAAAAGAGTTGTGGTAACAGGGTTAGGACTGATTAGTCCTATTGGAAATAATGTAAAAGAATTCTGGAAAAGTATTCGAGAAGGAAAATGTGGAATTGAAAAAATTACTTATTTTGATACAACAAATTATAAAACAAAATTAGCAGCAGAAGTAAAAAATTTTCGCCCCGAAGAATACTTAGATAAAAAATCTGCTAAACGTTTAGATAAATTTTCTCAATTTGCTATTATTGCTGCAAAAGAAGCTTTACAAGATAGCAACTTAACACCAGAAAATACAGATATGACAAGAGTAGGTGCTATTATTAGTTCTGGAATTGGGGGAATAGAAACCATAGAAGAACAGAATCGAAATTTCCTAGAAAAAGGACCAGAAAGGGTTTCCCCTATGTACATTCCAACAGGAATTGTAAACATGGCAACAGGAAATGTGGCTATTACCTTTGGAATAAAAGGAGAATCTTTTGCTATGGTAACTGCATGTGCTAGTAGTACACATTCTATTGGAGAAGCATTTCGTATGATACGACATGGTTACCAAGATGCTATGTTGGTAGGGGGAACAGAGGCTTCTATTACGCCAACAGCGATAGCAGGATTTAGTAACTTAAAAGCATTGAGTACTTCTCAAAACAAAGCAAGAGCTAGTATTCCTTTTGACAAAGAAAGAAATGGTTTTGTTATGGGAGAAGGTGCAGGTGTGCTTGTTTTAGAAGAATTGGAACATGCTAAAAAAAGAAATGCAAAAATTTATGCTGAAATGATAGGATATGGAGCAAGTTCGGATGCATTTCATATTACTTCTCCTCTTCCCGACGGAGAAGGAGGTGCACGTGCTATGAAAAATGCAATGCAAGATGCAAATATCAAGCCCGAAGAAATTACTTATATTAATGCACATGGAACTTCTACGCCATTAAATGATAAATGTGAGACTTGTGCCATAAAAACAGCATTTGGAGAAACTGCCAAAAAAGTAATGGTAAGTTCTACGAAGGGCAATACAGGACATTTATTAGGTGCTGCTGGGGGAATAGAAGCCATTGCTTGTATAAAAGCAATGGAAGAAAATTTTATCCCCCCTACGATAGGGTATCAGAAGAAAGATGAAGAATGTGACTTAGATATTGTACCAAATCAAGGAAGAAAAGTAGAAGTGCGTGTGACAATGTCAAATTCTTTAGGCTTTGGTGGGCATAATAGTTCTATCATTTTTAGAAAAATATAACAAAAAGGAGAAAAGAAAAATGGACTATAACCAAATTAAAGATTTCATTCGTCAAATTGGAAATTCGAATGTAGAGGAAGTCAATTTAGAATTTCCGGATGGGATTAAAATATCGGTAAAAAAATCGAATGTACCAGGAAAAGAAGTGGTACAAGAAGAGGAAAAAGAGATTTCAAATGTAGAATACAAACTGATCACTTCTCCCATGGTAGGAACTTTCTATTCAAAAGCAGAACCGAATGCTAGTCCTTTTGTAAAAGTAGGAGATAAAGTAACAAAAGGACAGACGCTATGCATTTTAGAAGCAATGAAATTAATGAATGAAATAGAATCGGAATACGAAGGAGAAATTGCAGAAATATGTGTAAAAGATAAGGAAATGGTAGAGTTTGGGCAAGTATTATTTAAAATAAAATAGAAAGGAAACAAAAAAATGTTAAATAGCAATCAAATTATGGAAATTATTCCACAAAGAGCCCCTTTTTTAATGCTAGATAAGGTAGAAGAATATATCCCGGGGAAAAGTTGTGTTGCCTATAAAAATGTATGTATAAATGAACCATATTTTGTAGGACATTTTCCTAAGGAGCCTATTATGCCAGGAGTATTAATTGTAGAAGCACTCGCACAAACAGGTGCAGTTGCGCTTCTTTCTATGAAAGAAAATAAGGGAAAAAATGCTTTCTTTGGAGGAATTGATAAAATGCGATTTAAAAAACCTGTTCTTCCAGGAGATGTTTTAAAATTAGAAGTAAAGATTAGCAAACAAAAAGGTTCTATTGGAGTAGGAGAAGCACTAGCTACCGTAGAAGGAAAAATAGTAGCAAAAGGAGAGTTAATGTTTGCTATTATATAAAAGAAGGGAATAAGCATGTTAAAAAAAGTTTTAATTGCCAACCGTGGAGAAATTGCAGTAAGAATCATTCGAGCTTGTAGAGAACTGGGAATCTCTACCGTTGCTGTGTATTCGCAAGTAGATAAAGATGCCTTGCACGTCAAACTTGCTGATGAAGCTGTTTGTATTGGACCTGGCAAAGTTACCAAGAGTTATTTGAATATAAAAAATATTTTAGAAGCAGCTTGCTTAACAGGCGCCGATAGCATTCATCCAGGTTTTGGTTTCTTATCGGAAAATAGTCATTTCGCAAAAATGTGTGAGGAAATCGGAATCAAATTTATAGGTCCTTCTTACCAAATGCTTGCGTGGATGGGAAATAAAGCAAAGGCAAAAGAAATGATGAAAAAACAACAGGTACCCATTATTCCGGGTTCTGATGGTGTGGTAGAATCTTTCCAAGAAGCAAAAAGAATAGCAAAAAATGTGGGATATCCTATTTTATTAAAAGCTTCTGCTGGAGGGGGCGGAAAAGGAATTCGTATTGTGGAGGAAGAAGAAAGTTTAGCAAAAGCCTATAACATAGTAAAACAAGAAGCTAAAAATTCTTTTCAGGACGATAGTGTATATATAGAAAAATATATAGAAAATCGGCAGACATATTGAAATGCAAATTATGGCAGATGAACAAGGAAATGTAGTGCACTTAGGGGATAGAGATTGTACCATTCAAAGGAAAAATCAAAAAATCTTAGAAGAAACTCCTTCCTGTTTTCTGGACGATAAAGTAAGAAAAAAAATGGGAAAAATCGCAGTTAATGCTATGAAAGAAATTGGTTATACCAATTTGGGAACAATGGAGTTTTTAGTAGATAAAGACCAAAATTTTTATTTTATGGAAATGAATACAAGAATTCAAGTAGAACATGCTATTACAGAAATGATAACAGGGATAGATTTAGTAAAAGAACAATTAAAAATAGCAAGTGGAGAAAGTCTAAGTATTTCCCAAAAAGAAATTCATTTCTTAGGGCATAGTATGGAATGTAGAATTAATGCAGAAAATCCAAAAAAGAATTTTATGCCATGTTCTATGGGAAAAATTACAGGCTTACATATTCCAGGAGGCAATGGAATTCGTGTAGACACAGCAATTTATACAGACTATGTGATCCCACCAGAATACGATTCCATGATAGCAAAAGTGATTGTACATGGAAAAGATAGAACAGAATCTATTCATAAAATGAAAAGTGCCTTAAGGGAATTTGTTATTGAGGGAATTGATACAAATATTGAATTTTTAGATGAAATCTTAAAGAAAGAAAATTTTCTAAAAAACCAATATGACACTTCTTTTCTTCAAAAAGAATTTAAGTTTTAGAAAACAAAAAAGGCATATTGGAAAAGAGAGGAAACAGAAAATGGTAATTGATAAAATTAGAAAGGTATCTGATACCAAGATAAAAACAAGGCAAAATATACAAGCTTCTGATAAAATGGTTGGAAAATGGATGAAATGTGAGTATTGTAAAGAAACTTTATACAAAGAAGAGGTAAGAGCAAACCTTAGCGTATGCCCTAATTGTGGCAAACATTTTCGATTATCTGCCAGAAGAAGAATTGCGCAAATTCTAGATGAAGGAACTTTTAGAGAACAAAATACAAATATGCAAACAACCAATCCTTTAGATTTTAAGGGGTATTTAGAAAAAATTCATACCTTACAAGAAAAAACGAATATTAAAGAAGCAATTAAAACAGGTTTTGGAGAAATAGAAGGTCAAAAAGTAGCTATTGGTGTTATGGATGAAAATTTTATGATGGGAAGTATGGGATGTGTTGTAGGAGAAAAAATTACATGTTTAATAGAAGAAGCAATTCAAAGGAAACTTCCTGTTATTTTGTTTTGCGCATCAGGTGGTGCTAGAATGCAAGAAGGAATGCTTTCCTTAATGCAAATGGCAAAAACTTCTAGTGCAGTTGCTAAATTAGCAGAAGCAGGGCTACTGTATATTAGTGTTTTAACAGATCCCACTACAGGTGGAGTAACTGCTAGTTTTGCTAGTTTAGGAGATATTATTTTAGCAGAACCAGGTAGTTTCATTGGTTTTGCAGGACCAAGAGTAATAGAACAAACTATTGGACAAAGCCTTCCAGAAGGTTTTCAAAAAGCAGAATTTTTATTAGAACATGGGTTTATTGATAAAATTGTAGAAAGAAAAGATATGAAAAAAATTTTAGCACAAATCTTAAGGTTGCACACGCATATTTCCTAAAAAAGAAGGAGAAAACGAATGGAAAAAAATAGGCTATCTGCTTGGGAAAAAGTACTTCTTGCAAGAGAAGTAACAAGACCCAAAGCATTAGATTATATAGAAAGTATTTTTAGTGAATTTATAGAATTTCATGGGGATCGTTATTATGGAGAGGATCCATCTATAATAGGGGGCATTGCTAAAATAGAAAATTTTGTTGTTACAGTTATTGGGGAACAAAAAGGCAAGACCATGAAAGAAAATATGGAAAGAAACTTTGGTATGCCAAATCCAGAAGGATATAGAAAAGCATTGAGGCTTATGAAGCAAGCGGAAAAATTTCATCGCCCTATTCTTACTTTTATAGATACACCTGGAGCGTATCCGCGGAATAGGAGCAGAAGAAAGAGGGCAACGGAGAAGCAATTGCTAAAAACTTATTAGAAATGGCAAGACTAAAAGTTCCGATTCTCTGTATTGTAATTGGAGAAGGTTCTAGTGGGGGTGCTTTAGCAATTGGAGTAGCAGATAAAATTTTGATGTTAGAAAATGCTATTTATTCTATTTTATCTCCAGAAGGTTTTGCTAGCATTCTTTACAAAGATGCAACAAAAAATAAACAGGCGGCTAAAGAAATGAAAATTACAGCCCAAGATTTGAAAGATTTCAATATTATTGACGAAATTATAAAAGAACCAGAAGGTGGTGCACAAAACTCATTAGAATGCACTGCAAAGACAATGAAATCTCACATTTTAAAGAATTTAAGACAATTACAAGAAGAAAATATAGACACGTTATTAGAAAAGCGTTATTCTAAATATAGAAATATAGGAAGGCAATTTATAGAGAATAGAAATTGATTTTTTTATAGAATGAAATTTTTATAAAATAAAATAAAAAAATAGAATAAAAAAGAAAGGAAGAAAAAGAATGTTATTAGAAAAAAAGAAAATTTTAATTATGGGAATTCGAAACAAATGGAGTATTGCGTGGGGAGTGGCGAAATCTGCGCAGGAAAATGGAGCAGAACTTATTTTTACGTATAGCCCCATGGAAAAACAAGAAAAAATAGAAGAATTTATTAAAGAAATTCCTAATGCAAAAGCCTATCCATGTGATGTAGCAGAAGATTCTAGTATACAGGAATGTTTAGAAAAAATTAAAAACACACATGGAAAAATAGATGGAATTTTACATAGTATAGCACATGCCAATACGGAAGATTTAAGAAATGATTTTATCTTCACAACTAGAAGTGGTTTTGCCCATGCCTCCGATATTAGTGCTTACTCTCTTATTGCTATTAGTAGAATTGCCCAACAAATTCAATTATTAAAAGAGAATGCTAGTATTGTAGCACTTACTTATTATGGTTCCGAAAAAAGTGTAGAAGGGTATAATATTATGGGAGTTGCAAAAGCAGCCTTAGAAAGCAGCATTCAATATTTAGCGAAAGATTTAGGAAAAGCAGGAATTCGCATTAACGCTATTTCAGCAGGTCCAATCAAAACTTTATCTGCCAAAGGTATTAAAGATTTTGGTTCTATTTTAGACATAGTAGAAAAAAGAGCTCCTTTACATCGCAACGTAACGACAAAAGAAGTAGGAGATACGGCTAGTTTCTTATTTAGCTATATGGCAAGTGCAATTACTGGCGAAGTAATCCATGTAGATAACGGATTTTCAACCGTAGGCGTATAAATGTCTCATTAGGGACGTTTTCTAAAGGAGTATCTGTCCCTTTTGCGACATTGACAGTTATTTTTTAAAATTCAATCGCAAAATTTACATAATTTCATAAAATATAATGAGAATACACAAAAGGAGGAAAGGAATATTTTATGAAATTAAAAGATAAACGAGTTGGATTTGTACTAACTGGTTCTTTTTGTACGTTCAAATTGGCAAAAGAACAGATGAAAAATGTATTAAAAGAAGGAGCAAAGGTATTACCTATTATGTCAGACCATAGTTTCGAACTAGATACTAAATTTGGAGATGCCAAAGAACATATTCAAGAAATAGAAGAAATGACAGGACGTAGTATTATTCACACTATTCAAGAGGCAGAACCCATAGGTCCTAAAAATTTAACAGATATTCTGATTATTGCACCTTGCTCCCGGAAATACTCTTGCAAAACTAGCAAATGGTATTGTAGATAATGCAGCCACTATGGCAACTAAATCGCACCTGCGAAATGGTAATCCTGTTGTTATTGCCGTATCTACCAATGATGGACTTTCTAGTTCAGCAGAAAATATAGGAAAACTGTTAAATCGAAATCATTATTTTTTTGTTCCCTTTAGACAAGATAACCCTATTACAAAACCACGATCTTTAGTATTTGATAGTAATTTTATTGTAAAAACTTTAGAAGCTGCATTAGATAGGGAACAAATACAACCTATTTTATTATAAAAACTACAAAAACCAAAAAAGCCTATAAAAGTAGGCTTTTTCGGATTGGATTATGACAAAAATGAAAAAACGAACATTTTTTTGAAAAAAGTATTGACAAAGAATAAATGTTCGTATATACTAAAAACACAAACAAAAATATGTTCGCAATAAATAGGAGGTATTTTTATGAAAATAGTGAATAAAAAGAAATTTATCAAAATGATAATTTTGGTTATCGGAGTTATAATGAGTTTCTCTTTTTACTTTTGCAATATTTCTTTTTCAAAAGGAGAAGTAAAAACAAAAACAATTTATGTGTCGAATGGAGATACACTATGGAGTATTGCTAGTAAAGAAAAGGAAAAAAATAAATATTACGAAGAAAAAGATATACGAGATATTATTTATGAAATAAAAACCTTAAATCAATTAGAAAATTCTTATTTAAAAGTAGGGCAAGAACTCATCATAAATAGTTTGTAAAAAATCTTCTAAATCGAACAAAAAGGGGACTTACATTTACATTGCAAGTCCTTTTATGCCATTTTTTATTTCATTATTGATTTAAAGGATTTCTCTCTACTGCATTTCGTACTTGTTCGTTGGCAACATGGGTATAAATTTCAGTAGTAGAAATACTAGCATGTCCTAATAATTCCTGTAAAGCGCGAATATCCACTTCACCATACTGGTACATTAGTGTAGCAGCAGTATGTCTTAATTTATGGGTGGAATATTTTGTCGTATCTAGTCCTGCTTTTCTAAGTTCTTTTTCTACTGTATATTGCACTGTTCTTCTTGCAATTCTTTCTCGTCTTTCACTTAAAAATAAAGCATCTTTAGATTTGCTATCAATGCCTTCTTTTGGGCGTACTGCTAAATAAGATTGAATAGCTTCCATACATACTTTATTTAAATAAATCGTTCTTTCTTTGTTACCTTTTCCAATAACTGTCATTTTATAGTCATCAAAGTGAATATCTTTTATATTAATCCCAACTAATTCAGATAAACGCATACCACAATTTAAGAATAAAGTAAGAATAGCAAAGTCTCGTTCTTTATTACGATAATCTTCTTGCATACTAGCATTTAAAAGCTTTTTGCTATCTTCTAACGTTAAATATTTTGGCATTCTTTTATCTAATTTTGGTGTTTCTAAATTTTGAGCAGGGTTTACATCCATAATTTTTGCTTTTACTGTTAAATATTTAAAGAAAATACGAATGGTAGATATTTTTCTAGCACGAGTAGAAGACTTACTTTTTTGATTCACTGCTAAAAAAGAAATAAAAGAATGAATGTCTTCTAAAGTAATTTTTTTTAACGTATCTAAGGCAAAATCATGAATTGTAATCTTACTAAAATCTGTTTCTTTTGTTATTCCTAAGTGCATTTTCATGTATTTTAGAAACATGGTAAGGTCATAATTGTATTCTTTTACAGAATTGGGTGATTTATTTAAAATAGTAATTGAATAGTCTAAAAAGGAATTTAAAAATTCTGGGTTATTTTCACGATTTATCATAATTTTTCATACTCCATTTTTTATTTACCTGTTATTATATAGCAAGTAAATAGAAAAAAAAAGGATTTTGTACAAACTTTTGCGAAGATAGAAGAAAAAGTGCAGAAAATATTGTTTTTTTGGTACTTTCATGTTAAAATGTTATAGAATATTAGAGGGAGGATGTTTTATGAAATTAAAAAAATTTATTTCCATTATTTTAGTTACTATAATGTTCGTAGTTCAATTTAGTTGGCTTCCTTTTATTATGCCAACGAAAATCTATGCATCTGATGCAAACCAGAGGGCTACTAATATTGCAACAAATTATTTTTATAATCAATTAACAGAAGATGCAAAAGTATTTTATCAAGCAATGGATAAAATGTTTTTTGAAAATGACTATACAAAATTAAAAGAAGAACTAGAAAAACCAGAAACAAAATTTGGTGTCGATTCGTATGAGTTAACACAAGAAATTAAGAAATCAGAAAGCTTAAAAGCAAAATTAGAAGCTTATACAACAGGAAACCAAGATTTATTAAATACAATGGGAGCAGCAAGAGATGCCTATAAAGCAGATCATGCTGGAATTTTCTATATAGATTTTGATAATTTAAGCCTTAGAGTATTAAAATCTGGCAATGAGCTAAGAGTTTTTCTTGGAATAGGAAGAAGTGAAACTTATATTAATAAAGCTTTTTGGAATGAAACAGACAAAAAAGTAGAAATTGAAAAGTTAAAAAATGCTCTTACGGAAGTAGAAAATCTAAAAAATGAAAAGGTAAAAGAAATAAGAGAAATTGTTGTACAAGATGGACAGAACTTAAAAGAGCAACAAATTAGAAAAGCACATGACATTATAATAAAATTAAACGCTTATAAATTAGAAGAAGATATTATAGAAGAAAATAAATCTATTATGAATCCAGAAGAAAAAGGTGATCCATGGAATGTAAGAACGGTTTATGGTGCTTTTGGTCCAAAACATCAAATTGTTTGTGAGGGCTATGCAAGAGCATTCAAAATGTTATTAGATGATTTAAATATTCCTTGTATTTTAGTAAATGGGGCTTATTCTTCTGCAGATATTTATGAAGAACATATGTGGACTTATGTGCAATTAGACAATGAAAAATGGTATGCTGTAGATGTAACTTTTGATAATACAGACGAGATGATAGATGGTGGATATGAAGGAACTATTGAGAAAATTAGCACAGAATATTTCCTAGCAGGAGATGATAAAATGTCTTTACATCATGTTCCAACAGGAATTATGTCGGTAGCTAATTATGAATTTCATTATCCATCTCTTGAGACTACAAGCGATAAATATGAAGTTGTTTCTGAAAATGAAGGACTAAAAGTAGAAATAGACGATGAGAGTTATGATGAACAAGAAGAAATAACAGCCTCTAAGTTTAAGGTAAGTTATGCAATTGATTTAAACAAAAATGGAATTATAGATTCTGGCGAAAGAATGGGATATAAAAAAGCAAAAGAATATGGATATTATATGGTAATAAAATTTTCTGGCTATTATGAAGGAAAAGAATTTTATGGCGAAGAAGGAGAAGAAGGCTGGGGAACACAAGACTATTTCGGATATGTTTCCGATATATTTGAATCTCTTGTAGATATACCAGATGAAGAAGATCCAAATAATTCCCACTTAGAGTTTTATAATGCAAATAGCCAATGTTTACAATTTGGTGTTACTACCATACCACCAATGGACCCACAAGATGTAAAAAATGTACAAGATGTAGAAAAAGTAACTACTTTCTTTGGAACGTCTGCAGATTTAGTAGCTATGTCGGATTTGATTTACAATCCAAATGGTACTTATATTGCGGCTCCATATGTAAAAAGAATTACTCCAATGGCAAATTCTACTATGTATATAGGCAGTAGTTATCACTGTGTTATTGAATATGATGATGTTTTAATTCCAACAAATGGTCTTGAAAATGTGGGAATTCAAATCGATATTCGAAAATCTTCGAACAAAGAAAAAAATACCTATCAATTAGAAAACTTTACCTTTGATGGCAAAAGTACTTTTGAATTTGATTTTAGACCAAGTGAATTATATGCAGATGATTCTATCTTTTATGATATTACTTTTACCGG
>CANRFE010000018.1 GCA_947629805.1 uncultured Clostridia bacterium
AATACATATTTTGCAATAAGAACAATAAGAATAGAATAAATAAAAAACTTTCCAATTTCGAATCCCATATTTTCTCCTTTTTTACTATATTTTCCCTTTTCTTTCCTTTTATGCTTTCTTCTTTTAGTTTTTTTTCAAAAATTCAATATAGTCATTGAATTTATACTATTTTTATGCTAAAATGTCAATATTAAAAAGAGGTGTTTTTATGATTGATATTAAATTTTTGAGGGAAAATCCAGAACTAGTAAAAGAAAATATCAAGAAAAAATTTCAAGATGCGAAACTTGGATTGGTAGACGAAGTGATAGAACTTGATAGCAAAAATAGAGAAATTAAATTAAAAGGCGATACACTTAGATCTTCTCGAAATACGCTTAGTAGTCAAATTGGAACTTTTCTGAAAGAAGGAAAAAAAGAAGAAGCAGAAAAGATAAAACAAAAAGTAAAGCAAATTAATGAAGAATTACTAGAAAATGAAAAATTAGAAGAACAATATGCTAAAGAAATTAAAATACGAATGATGAAAATTCCAAATATGCTTCATGAATCTGTTCCAATAGGAAAAGACGACAGTCAAAACGTAGAAATTCAAAAATATGGAGAACCTGTGGTTCCAAATTATGAAATTCCATTTCATGGAGAGATTTTAGAAAAGTTAAACGGAATTGATTTTGATTCCGCTCGCAGGGTAGCTGGAAATGGTTTCTATTATTTAATAGGAAATATTGCTAGATTGCATTCTGCTGTTTTAACCTATGCAAGAGACTTTATGATAAACAAAGGCTTTACTTACTGCATTCCGCCTTATATGATTCGTTCTGATGTAGTAACAGGTGTTATGAGTTTCGAAGAAATGGATGCCATGATGTATAAAATAGAAGGGGAAGATTTATATTTAATTGGTACCTCAGAACATTCTATGATTGGGAAATTTAAAGACCAACTATTAAAAAAAGAAAATCTACCTTATACTATGACTTCTTATTCTCCTTGCTTTCGAAAAGAAAAAGGTGCACATGGTTTAGAAGAACGTGGTATATACAGAATTCACCAATTCGAAAAACAAGAAATGATTGTTGTTTGCGAACCAGAAGAAAGCTACGAATGGTATAATAAAATGTGGAGTTATACAGTAGAATTATTTAGAAGTATGGATATTCCTGTTCGTACGTTAGAATGCTGTTCTGGAGATTTAGCAGACTTAAAAGCTAAAAGCTGTGACGTAGAAGCATGGAGCCCAAGACAAAAAAAATATTTTGAAGTAGGAAGTTGTTCTAACTTAACAGACGCACAAGCACGTAGACTTGGTATTCGTATAAAAGGAGAAAAGGGAAATTATTATGCCCATACTCTAAATAATACCGTTGTTGCTCCTCCTCGCATGCTAATTGCTATTCTAGAAAATCATTATCAAGAAGACGGTAGCATTAGGATTCCAGAAGTTTTACGCCCTTATATGGGAGGATTAGAAAAAATAGAAAGTAAAAAATAGAAAGAGTAAAAATATGTTAATTAAAAATCCTGAATTCAAAATATCTGCTGTATCTCCAAAACAATATCCACAGAATAACCTGCCTCAAATCGTATTAGTAGGAAAATCAAATGTAGGAAAATCTTCCTTTCTTAACACTATGGTAAATCGAAAAAATTTAGCTAGAACCAGCTCTGAGCCTGGCAAAACAAGGCAAATTAATTTCTATAGTATGGATAATTCTTTTTATTTTGTAGATTTACCTGGCTATGGATATAGTAAAATGGCAAAACAGGAACAAATACAAGTAGGAAATTTTATTGAAGAATATTTAAGAAAGAGCCAAAATATTGCTTTAATTATATTTTTATTAGATATTAGGCATGCCCCTACAGAAAACGACAAACTCATGTATCGTTATCTTATGTATTGTCAAAAGCCTTGTATAGTGCTTTGCAATAAAGCTGACAAAATTGCTGTTACGAAAGTAGGCAAACAAGTAGAAGATTTGCAAAACCATTTAAATCCATTAAAAGATTTGTTATTTTTACCGTTTTCCTCTGAAAGAAAAATTTATACAGAAGCAGTTTGGGAAGAAATTGAAAAATATCTTGCTTAATTTCTATAGGATTCCAAAAGGAAGTAGCAAAAACTACTTCCTTTTATGATTCCTCTTTTTGTTCTATTTTTTTCGTTATCCTTTTCAAAGCTTTTTGTCTTTCCATTGTAATGCTATGTCCACATCCTAAACATTTTAACTTAAAATCTACACCCACTCTTGTAAGTTCCCACAATTTACTGCCACATGGATGTTCCTTTTTTGTTCTTACTATATCTCCTACTTTGAATTCCATATCTATTTTCCTCAACAACTCTTTATTTTTCCATTGCTTTTTCAAAACGTTTTTCTATTTTTTCTTTTCCTAAAACTTGCATAATTTCATATAAATCTGGTGTATTACTTCTAGAAGTAAGAGCAACTCGTAATACGGTACTAATATCTCCTACATGTCCTGGCCATTTTTCTGGTTCTTTTTTCCACTCTTTTACTTCTCTTGCATAACCAAGTTCTTCTGCTAAATCTTTGATTTTATCAAACCAAGTTTGTTTGTCGTCTTTTTCTTCATAATACTTTTCCAAATACAAGGTTAGAATCCTTTTTATTGTTTCTTTATCTGTTATTTTTTGATATTCATATTGTTTTGGTTCTTTATAAAATTCTTCTTCGTACATATAGGAAATATTTTCTTTTACATCTGACCATTTTGCAATGTCTTTTCTAGGTTTTACATTTCCTCTTTCAATACCAAATACTTTTAATGCATAAGTTTTATCTTGTAATAGTTGAAATAACTCTTCATCATAGTTTTTTGCCCAATTTTGTGCTTCTTCATAAATTTGCTCTGCTGTGTATTTAGAAATAACGGTTTTGGCAATATCCAAAATTTTTACAATGTCAAATAAAGCTCCACTTACACTCATTTTATTTAACTGCAATTCAAATTCCTCTATACTAGCATTTGGGTTTTGTTTTCTCCAAGTTTCAAAATTAGAATTTGCAATATTAAGCAAGTATTCTACTACCGCTTCTTTTGGTACCCCAATTTCTGTATAATAACTTACCGCTGCTTCTGGGTCTTTACGCTTACTAAGCTTACGTTTGCCTCCTTCGTCTTCTTTCATAATTGGTGCAATATGAGCATATTTTGGAGTTTGGAAGCCTAACATTTGAAATAATTGCAAATGTAGTGGTATAGAAGACAACCATTCATCTCCACGAATAACATGCGTTGTTCCCATTAAATGATCATCCACTGCATGTGCAAAATGATAAGTTGGAAGTCCATCTGCTTTAATAAGTACAATGTCTTGATCGTTTTCTGGAAAATCTACATTTCCTTTTATAATATCATGATGTTTAATTTTTCTGTCTTCTCTTCCTTCTGATTTCAAACGAATAATATAAGGGTCTCCCTTTTTTATTCGTTCTGCTGCTTCTTCTAAAGTTAAATTTCTATATTTTGCCCAAACTCCATAATACCCTGGTCTAATTTTGGCTGCTTCTTGTTTTTGTCTCATTTCTTCTAATTCTTCTGGTGTGGCAAAACATGGATAAGCTTTCCCTTGTTCTAGTAAATATTTTGCATAAGATTGATAAATATCTTTTCTTAAGGATTGTTTATAAGGACCATAATTTCCTATTTCTTGTGTCTCACTTATCATTCCTTCATCTGGTGTTAACCCAAAGTCTTTTAAAGAAGCAAGGATTCCCGTTACTCCATTTTCCACTTCTCTTTTTTGGTCGGTATCTTCTACTCTTAAAAAGAATACACCACCTGTTTGTTTTGCCATTTTTCTAGCAATGACTACTTGGTATAAAGAGCCTAAGTGAACAAATCCTGTTGGACTTGGAGCAAATCTTGTTACAATCGCTCCTTCTGGTAAATTTCTCTTTTTATATTTTTCTTCATAATAAGAAATAGGTTTTGCTTCTGGAAATATGAAATTTGCTAATTCTTGATAATTCATTGTTTTCTTCCTCTCTGTGGTTGTTTTTTATTTTTTGATTATAGCAAATTTTATTGTATTTTACAAGAGTTCTAAATCAATTTATTTGCTTTTATTGATTTTTATGTAAATTTATGTTATAATGAATTTATTCTTTGAATAGGAGGTTACGAACATGAAGACAACAAATCGGAAAACTGTAGAAAAAAAGGATCTTGATGCTATTGTTCGTAAACAGTTACTTCAAAAAGAGTTTAATACAAAAAAAGATAGTTTATCCGCACTTTACTCTTTGGCTAAGAAGTAACCAAAAAAGCTCCCATTTATTGGGAACTCCCTTTATGGAAAAAAAGATACCCCTTCGTTCCAAAATGAAACGAAGGGGTAATCTTTGCTATGCAAAAAAATTATCTTTTGCATAGGGAGTTAGAAGGACTCGAGATAGTCCACCAGCTCACACAGATCGTCTAACCGCTTCACAAAGCGATCTACCAATCCGTCGAAGCCTACCTTGACCATAAAGTCCTCTACGGACATCCCATCCTTCATTGCTGCCTCTTTAATTTTCTGTGCCATTCCCATTTCCTCCTTGGAATATTTTTTTGTACTTATATTATAACATATTTGTTCTAAAAATGCAAATTTCTGTTTTCTATAAAGACATAATGATAGGTAGTATCATTGGATTTCTTTTGGTTTTTTGGAAAATATAGTCTCGAATATGGTCTTTTAAGGTTGATTTAATGGTTGACCAATCACGAATTCCTCTATTTTCTAAAAGTTGTACTTCTTCTCGAATAAATCTTTTTACTTCATCCATTAAGTTTTCAGATTCTTTTACATAAACAAATCCTCTCGAAATAACATCTGGTCCTGCTACAATTTCTCCTGTTGCTTGATCCATGGTCATAACAATAACAATTAAACCATCTTGGGATAAATGCTGTCTATCGCGAAGTACGACATTTCCTACATCTCCTACTCCATAGCCATCTACTAAAATTTTGCCAGATGGTACGCTTCCTGTTTGTTTTGCTTCTTGTTCATTCATTTCAATAATACGCCCATTGGTACTCATGAAAATATTTTTTGGTTCTATTCCCATCATTTTAGCTGTTTCACTATGCGCCATTAATTGTCTATATTCTCCGTGAACAGGAATAAAATATTTTGGTTTTGTAAGTGCTAAAATTAATTTTTGTTCCTCTTGACAAGCATGCCCTGATACGTGAATATCAGCAAGAGCACTATAAACTACCTCTGCACCAATTTGTAATAAATCATCAATAACTTTTGATACAGATTTTTCATTTCCTGGAATTGGATTGGCTGATATAATAATTAAGTCATTTGGAGTAATTACAATTTTTTTGTGTTCTCCTGCAGCCATTCTTGTTAAGGCAGACATCGTTTCTCCTTGACTTCCTGTTGTAATAATAACTAATTGTTCATCCGTATAAGCATGAATTCTATCAATATCTATAAAAACATTTTCTGGTACTGTAATGTAACCCAATTGTTTTGCTGTTTCTATCATATTAATCATACTTCTTCCACAAACTGCAATTTTTCTACCATTCGCAACAGAAGCATTCACAATTTGTTGTACACGATGTACATTAGAAGCAAAAGTAGCTACTACAATTCTTTTTTTGCAATTAACAAACAATTTGTCTAATTCTTGCCCTACTGTTCTTTCCGACATGGTATAGCCCTTTCTTTCTGCATTGGTACTATCCGATAATAAAGCTAATACTCCTTTACTTCCAATTTCTGCTAAACGAGCTAAATCGGTTGTTTCACTATTAATTGGTGTATAATCTATCTTAAAGTCTCCTGTATGAACAACGGTTCCAACTGGTGTATAAATGGCAAGCATAACAGCATCTGGAATACTATGACAGCTTCGTATAAATTCTACTTTCATTTTTCCAAAATGAATTGTTTGCCCTGCTTCTATTTCTTGTAATTTCGTACTTCTTAATAGTTTATGTTCTTCTAATTTACTTTTAATAAGCCCTAATGTTAACCTCGTTCCATAAATAGGAACATTAATTTGTTTTAAAATATAAGGAATTGCCCCTATATGATCTTCGTGCCCATGCGTAATAACAAAACCTTTTATTTTTTCTTTATTTCTTTCCAAATAAGTAACATCTGGAATTACTAGGTCAACTCCTAACATATCATCTGTTGGAAATTCTAGCCCACAATCTACAATAATGATTTCCTCTTCATATTCAAAAATAGTCATATTATTTCCAATTTCCTCTAGTCCTCCTAAAGGAATTATTTTTAAGTTTGCCTTTTTGAATTCAAAGTTCGTTTGTTTGGAAATATAATTTCTTTTCGTAGTTCTTCTTTTGGTTTCTGGTTTTCCTTTTCCTATTTCTTTGTTCTCTATTTTTTCAAACCCTTCTACTACCACATTTTCCTTTACTTTTTTTTCCTTACTTTGCATATTACGATGGTAAGGTCTCCTTGTTTTTTTTGCATTTTCTCTGTTTTCTTCTTGCATTTTCTCTTTTTCTCTCCTTTTTCTAGGTTTGTATTTAAATTTATATTTTCACCACAAAACGAGAAAAAATAGTTATAAAACTATTTTGATTCTGTTTCATAAAATATCCTTTTTTCTTTTTTTCCTTTTTTGCGCTCTACTAATAGTAGAAAATATTTGTTTTACTTTCTTTTGTTCTCTCTTTTTCTCATATTTTATTTTTACTTAGAATCTCTTTTACAATTTGCAATTTGCTATATCAAATAGCTATCTCTTTATAAATTTAAATCTCTTCTTTCCCTTATAGGGTAACCACTGTTTTTTATTTTATCACATTTCTTGCAAATTGTCAAATTTATTCTAAGACTGCTCCTATCATTCCTGCTGTATTTTGTAATTTTGCCAGTTTAAATTCTGTTTGTCCTATCTCTTCTTTTAATTCCATGGTCTTTTCTAAAAATCTTTCATATAAGGAATCTTCAAAATAGGCAAAACTTCCCCCTAAACAAAGCACTTCTGGATTCCATATACTAAGAATATTGGAAATTCCTACTAGCAAAGTATCTAAATATTCTTCTATATATTGTTTTACTATCGTATTGTGCTTTTGCTTATAAACAATAGCAGCTAATTCTTCAGAAGGAGTATCTTTTTGTAAATGCATTCGTTCTATAAAACCTTCTCTAAAGGCTTTCATAGAACTATACATTTCAAAGCATCCTCTTTTTCCACAGTGACATTTTTTACCATCTTTTTGAATTACCATGTGTCCATATTCAGAAGGAAAAATAGTATTTTCCAAAATGGTTGCACCACCAATTCCTGTTCCTAAACACAAAAATACACCTGTCTTTACTCCTTGTAAATTTCCATATTTTCTTTCTGCTTTAGCACTACATATAGCATCATTTTGCACCCTAATAGGAATTTTGCAATAGGCTTTTAATTCTTCTGCTAAGTCCCATTCTCCAATTCCATATTTCTTACAAGACTGTATTTTGTTGTCTCTTACAATTCCTGGTATTCCTATTCCTATTTGTTTAATAGAAAAAAGTGGTATTTGCATTTTTTCTAAAACACATTGAATCAGAGATAGAATTCTATCTCTGATAACTGGTTTCCAATCTTGTTCTTTTTCTGTTTGAAAAGAAACAGGTTCTTCTTGCTTTAGCATTATTTTGCCTTCTTCATTGAGAATACCTATTCCAATGTGACTGCCACCTAAATCAATTCCAATCTTCACTTTGTTTCTCCTTTTATTTTTTACAAGCCTGCTGCTGAGAATAAGAAGTTACCCATGTAAACTTCAATCATTGGAACTAATACAACTAATACGAAGAAGATTAGTACAACACCTACCATAGAATACATCAATTGAGGTAATACTTTCATAATTTTCTCTAACGTATTATTAATATCAATTTCCATATATTCTACTAATTTTTGCATCATTTCCGACAAATCGGTCTGCATACCTATTTTTAACATTTCTGTAATCATGGAAGAAGATAATCCCGATTTCTCAAAAGGATCAATCCAAGATTGTCCAATTAAAATATTGTTGATAGAGGTTTCTACCATGGACAAAAATACATAATTTCGAACAACGTTTTTACTAACTTCTAGCGCATCTTGAATTCTCATTCCATTGTTTAAGTTTAACATCATTGCTTTTACAAACCTAGAAAAGTCTAAACTGTAAATTAATTTTCCGAAAATTGGCATAGTATACTTAAAATAATGAAAATTGTATTTTCCTTTTGGTGTATTGATGTAAAAGATAATTCCTGCTACAATACCAACAATAATAACGGTTGGAACATACCAATGATTAATTACAGCATGAATAACATTATTAAACCATATTGTTTGTGCTGGAAGAGTAGCACTACTTCCTACTGTTTTATAAACTCCTTCGATAGTAGGTACAGATACTAAAGTTCCTACTATTAACATAATAAACAAGCCAATAAATTGAAGCACATTAGGAATTACAATTTTCTTTACTTTTCTAGTTAAATCATTGTTATCGTCTAAATAACGAACTGCTTGTTCTAGCGAATTGGTAAGAGAACCAGATAATTCTCCTACTTTAATCATATTGATGTAGATATCCGGAAAGACATTAGAGTAATATTCCATTGTAGTATACATATAGTCTCCTCCTTCTACTCCGGCTAAAATATCTTGTAGAATTCCCTTTAAGGATAAGTTTTCTGTACTATCAATAATAGTAGTTAATGCATGAATATTATTAAAATTTGCTTTCTTTAATAAATAAAAATTTTGTGTAAAAATAACAAGGTCTCTGGATGTTATTTTTTCTGTTGCAGCTAATTGCAAATTAATTTTTTCTATTAAAGAAATATTTCTTTTGGCTTCTGTATTTAAAAGGTTTGTAGAGTTAGCTACATTCATAATATCTTCTATATCATTAATGTTCTTTTTGTTTTTCTTTGTTCTTTTTCCAACATAGCTCACTTGCATTACTTGAATTGGCATTAAGCCATTGCTTTTTAATCTGTGAATTAAAGATTGCTTACTGGAATCTTCTACCTTGTTTTTTACAATTAAGCCTTTGTCTGTTACTGCTCTATATATATATTCCGGCATTACTTTTTCTCCTTTCTTCTATATTTTATTTGTTTTATGTTGTTTGTTTTTTGATTTTTAATTGCATAATGGTACGATTTAAAGTTTCTATATTCTTTTCTTCTATTTGGGCTTTGGCTTGATCTAATGTAATTTTATCGTCCACAAACAATTCTGCAATAGAATTAATTAATCCTATGCTACCTTTATCAATATTACTTTGAATTGCATCTTCTATTTCGGAAACACTAATTTTCTCTTTACGAATAATTCCAGCAATAATATTATCTACTACCATAACTTCTGGTACTAAAACTAGTCTTCCATTTCTTCCTTTTAATAACCTTTGTGATATAACTAATTTCAATAAAGAAGAAATCAAATACTTTACACTTTGCTGGTCACTTATATCATAAAAGTTAATCATTCTATCGATGGTTTCTGCACAAGATTTTGTATGCAATGTTCCAATTACTAAATGTCCAGATTCTGCTGTTTCTATAGCTGCATCCATGGTTTCTCTATCACGAATCTCTCCTACAATAATAATGTCGCAATCCTCTCTTAAAGAGTTTTTTACACCATCGCTATAGCATAAACAATCTCTTCCAGGTCCTACTTCTTTTTGTACAATCATAGATTTTTTAGAAGTATGTTTATATTCTATGGGGCTCTCTAAAGTTAATATTTTTTTATTTTCATTTTCATTAATATCATTAATTAATGCATTTAATGTAGTAGTTTTTCCAGAGTTTGTTTTTCCTGTTACTAAAATCAAGCCTTGTGGTTGACGTGTCATTCTTCTTACTATGTCAGGAACTCCTAAATCTTCGTATTTAGGAAGTTCATTTTTTACAAGTCTTAATGTAAAAGTAGGAATTTCGTCTGAATAAGAAATATTTACCCTTAAACGAATGTCTTCAAATTCAAAGGAACTATCTAATTTTTTTGTTTTCTTAAAGGTTTCATCTTTTTCTAAGTTTCCTCTTACAAAATAATCATAAATTTCACTTAAATCTTCTCCGTGTTAATTCTTGTATTTCTTCGATAGGAACCAATTCTCTTGCTATTCTTAGCATTGGTTTTAGTCCATATATTAAATGTACATCCGATGCATCTCTTTGTTTCGCGATTTCTAGTACTTTATCTATATTTATCATTTGCTTTTCCCCTTCCAACTAAAATATGATTAATTTATTATTTAATTCTTCTAATGTAGTGATTCCTTCTAATACCTTATACAAACCATCCACAATGAGTGGCTTATAATTTTCTTTTAAGGCTTCTTCTCGAATTTGTATACTGGATGCATTATCTGTAATTAATTGTTGAATTTTATCGTCAATAATAAGGACTTCATAAATAGCAATTCTATCATAATAACCAGTATGGTTACATTGCTCGCATCCAATTGCATCATACGTTTTTTTGCCTGTAAAATCTAAAGTAACACCATATTTTTCTGCAATACGATTCATTCTTTGTTTTTCTTCTTCGGAAAATTCCCTTTCACGTTTACAATTTGGGCAAACTTTTCTGATTAACCTTTGCGATACAGAAGTTGCCAAAGTACTAGCAATATCATAATTGGAAATTCCCATCTTTCTTAACCTTGTAATAACTTCTATACTATTAATAGTATGTATAGTAGATAATACATAATGTCCTGTTTGTCCAGATTGCATTGCAATTTCTGCTGTTTCCTTATCACGAATTTCTCCTACTAGAATAATATCTGGGTCTTGTCTTAAAACAGTTCTTAAAGAATCGGAAAAGGAAGTTTTTGCATCAATTTCAATTTGATTTAAGCCATCAATACGAATTTCTACTGGATCTTCAATAGTAGTAATATTAATATCTGATCGATTTAACATATCAATAACACTATATAAAGTAGTTGTTTTTCCTTCTCCTGTAGGAGCTGCTATAATAGTAATACTATTTTTCTTATCAAAGCTTTGTTTTACTAAATTTTCATCTTTTGGAAAACCCAAATCATAAATTTTTTTAATTCCTGCATTTTTCTTTAGCAATCTTAATACGAATTTTTCCCCATATACATTTTTTTGGGAAGACACACGAATATTATAGTCTGGATATAAAATAATTCTACCATCCTGTGATTCTTGTTTTTCTTGATGCATATTAGAAATTTCTTTTAATCTTCCGATAATTTGCATTTGTTTATCACTATCAATTGTAACTGCCGTTACTAAATTTCCATCTATACGATAACGCACTCTTAAACGATCTTCCATTGGTTCAAAGTGAATATCACTTGCTCTTTTTTCCATTGCTGTTTTTATAATACTGTCTACTAAACCTGTAATATCTCGGGAAGTATTAATATTATCAGAAGCAAACCCCTCTAAAGAATCTAATATTTTATCAATATTACTTTCAAAAGTAATATATTTTTCCATTACTAAACCTTTATTTAATAATAGTAATCGAATGGTTTCAATAGCTCTCTTATTTGTGGTATCTGCAAAACATACTTTTATTTTGCCTGCCTCTATTTCAAAAGGAATTGCTTTGTTCTTTTTTGCAATATCTAAGGATATATAATCGGAGATTGCAAGATTAACATCCGATTCTTCTAATAAAATTGCCTTTTCATCTAAAATTTCCCCAATTGCTTCAATTAGTTGTTGTGAATCGCATAAATGTAAAATATGTAAAATATCTCCTAGTTTTTTATTCGGATAATTTTTTTGATATTCTAACGCAGTAGCAATATCTTGTTCTGTTATAATTCTTCTCCTTGCAAGTTCTATTCCCAAGGGTTGTAATTGTTTTTGTGGCATAATTTTTCTCCTTTCTTTTGTGTTCTTATTTTTATTATACTATATTTTTTTTCTTTTCGACAGCATTTTTAACAATTAGTTAAAATTACCAATATCGTAGTACAAATTCATTGTTGGTTTCAAAAAGACTTTCACTTTGTATTACCATATACACTTGTATTATTTTTTTTGTTATATTGTTCATTTCTTCTTCTTTTTTAGAAAATTTACAATAAACGATATTATTACATATTTTTACTTTATTACGATAAATACTATTGTCTGGATTTTTAGCAAAAGTATAAACAGTACCATCTGCAAAAGCAATTTGATTATCGGTTACTATCATAGTATCTTTATTATTTTTTACATCTTCAATAAAATACATTGCAAATTTATTATACTCTGCTATATTTTTAGAATTTTGTGTTAAAAAATTAGCATTCTTAAAAAAGAATTGAGACAATATACTAAGCATAGTTACTACTATACTCATAGCAATAACATAAGCCACCAATGCAATTAAAGTAACACCTTTTTGTGCTTTCACCCCAAAAACTCTCCTTTTACATTTCTTTTACTTTTAGTTTCTTTATTTGATACTCATTTGTATCATTCCAATATTGATATTGCGTTTTTATTGTTACAATTTTCATGATATCTTGTTTGCTTTCATCTGTTTCATTATAATTGTGTACTTCTACTACAATATTAATACCTTCTGGTAATTGATAAGTTTCCTTTATAGTAGTATTTAAATTATCACTTACTTCTTCATAAGGCATTTTATCAATATCTTCTGCTACTTTAATAGAATAATATACCGCAATGGTATTAAAACGTACCATATAACTTTTTTGTGCTAGTTGATAATATAAATTACCAATAACACCTACAAATAGAGTTAAAATAGAGATAGCAACTACGACATCTGCCGTTGTTAAACCTTTATTTTTTTTGAAGTTTCTTTTTTCCATTTTACCACCTACATGCTATTCCATTGACAAGTATCAATAGAAGAATATTACTACAAACTAAATAGAATCCAAACGGAATATTTTTGTAGTATGTAATCTTTGTTTTTTGGAAACAGTTTGTTCCTAGTTGTTTAATAGCTATTGTCAAAAGTGTTAAAATGACACTACTAATGTAAAGAATTTCGCCTGTAAAAATAGCCATTATTATACTTAATTCCAAAATTTCTAAAGGATAAGAAGATTGTAATTTTTTCTTTAAGTATGTATTTTCTAATATTATAAGCAAAATTAAGAAAAATAAATATATTGCATATCTATATATATTAGCTTTTTCTACTGTATATAGATACACCATATATAAGGTCACAACCCCTATTTCATAAAGAAGAACTGATTTTTGTATGGTATGTCTTTCTTTTTCAATTCCAGCTATAATAATAATCCCGGATAAATAACAAATAGCAAATAACAAATAAATTAACTTATAGGTTTGTAATGGCTGCCAAGAAATATTTAAAGACATAGCAAATAAAAGGAATATACATCCTGTTGCCACTTCTAGCCATAAATAACGGCTTCTTATTTTTTGTTTACAATAACGACACTTTCCACCTAAAAACAGATAACTAAAAATAGGAATCATATCCCAAAAAGAAAGTTTATGCTTACAATTTGGGCAATAAGAACGTTTATGTGTAATATCTTGATGTAAAGGAATACGATATACCGCTAAAGTAAAAAAACTTCCAAAAACCGTTCCTGTGAAAAATGCTAATAAATAAAATATAATTTTTTCCATTTTTATCCTTTTATTTTCTAAAGAGTATTAAAAAAATTAGAGGTTACCTAAATATAACGATTATATCTTGTATAGGTAACCTCATATTTAGCGAAATTACTAAATATATTCATCTTATTCTGCTTTTGGTGCAAGAGCATTAAGTCTTTCATCTAGTGCTTTGAATGCATTGGTTAATTCTTTATTTTCTGCATATTCACCATTTGCATATTCTTCTCTAGCTTGAATAGCTCTTCCAAAGATACCATCATTAGTTAATACTAAACTGATTGATATTCCAGCTAAAATAATTAATACAATAATAGTAATGATTAATGCTACTAATGTAATACCTTTTTGTCCTTTCAACATAAAAAACTCCTCCTTATATATTATTTTATATTTATGATAATAAATATAATCACAACAAAATTACTTTAGTCCAGTATTTGGTTTACCAGACTCTCCACTGCCTGTATTAGTGTTCTTATTTGTACCTGTTGTAGTTTCATTTACCTTGGTTGTTTGCCCATCTGTGTTCACATCTGTATTGGCAACATTATCGTTTTGGCTTATAGTAGCTACAAATGGATTTTCTTTACTAGGATTATAACTATTGCTTTTTTGATAAATATTTAAGTCTGTTCCTTCTATTCTATATACTTTATTTTCAATACTAAGTGTATTTTCTACATTTTCTTCTTCTAACTCTTGGCGAATATTTTCTGGTGCACTATAGGCAATTTTATTTGGTACTACTTTATTAATTGGGTTGTAATCATAAAATAATACACTTAAAACCAATAAAATGGCAACACATAATAATAGAATGATAATAATTTCTTTTAAGATTGCTTTAATCATTTTTCTCTCCTTTGCTTTTTAATCTGTAACTGTATCGGTTTGTGTTTGATCTTGTTGTACTGTATTTTCTGTAGTAGTTTGTTGGCTTGCAGTAGTAGCACTTTGTACTTCTGTATTTCCTTCTATTGCAATATTTCTTACTTTAAATGTGCCTCTTAATATAGCACCATCATTTGGTAATAGTTTAAAATTTTCTATACCGAAATTCAATTCTGCATCATTTTCAATTGCATAAACAAAATTCGTAATGGCAATATAGGAACCATCTACTACAAAATCTATATCGTTTACATTATTGGCTCCTGTACTACTAGAAACAAT
>CANRFE010000019.1 GCA_947629805.1 uncultured Clostridia bacterium
GGTAACACTCCTAAATATCCGGCAAATGTTTTGAATAAAGAATTTCTTCCTTCAAATAAAGCATCTTTTAAAAATTCTGTTCCATCTTCTGCTTCTAATAGCGGTTCCCATAATATTTCTACACTAATAGAAATCATACATACCAAACATATTATAAATGTTATTAATAGCCACTGCCACTCTTTAATATTTTCAACATAATTTACAATTCTTCGTACTTTATTACTAAATTTTAATTTCATTGATAAAATTCCTTTCTTTACAACTATTTTTTCATATATTTTATTTAGTTTTTATAAAATAAATTATGTTTATATATTATCAAATATTTTCAAATTTTTCAAGTTATATTTTCAGTAATTTTATCATTTATACTTGGTATTGCTTATTTATTAGTTAAAAAATATTCAAATATCCGTATTATTAGATATAAAGTTATGTCGCTTAGTT
Source organism: uncultured Clostridia bacterium (assembly GCA_947629805.1). Classification (GTDB taxonomy): domain Bacteria; phylum Bacillota; class Clostridia; order TANB77; family CAG-508; genus UMGS1663. The sequence goes on from CANRFE010000019.1 coordinate 451, forward strand.
ATAAATTATTATTATAATGCGAATTTTTTCAAAAATATAAGACCACATTAATTTGTAGTCTTATATTTTTTTACTTTTTAAACATTATCATTTACTTTCTTGTAAACAACTGGTATAGCTATACTAATTACAATAATAGCTAATATTGGTGTAATTAAATATTCGTAATGTAGTAAGTCTGTTTGTACTAATTTATCATTTTCTAATACAAAAGTACCAACTATTTTTTTATATTCGTCTTTTATTAAGAATGTTTTATCTACAGAATCATAATCAATTTCTAATTTTAATACTTCTGCTGCTAACTTAAGGGCAGATATCATTTTTTCTTTATTTTCTCCTTCTAAATCAAAAATGTTGGTTACTTTTGCTGTATCCATAATCTCTACTATTTTATCCATTTGTTTTTTTACCCTTATATATTGATTCTCACTAATTTCATGTGTATCGAAATAACGTTTTGCTTGTGCTAATTCTGTACTAGTGAATACCTTTATTTCCTGCCCATTAATCATAAAAGTTCCTGCTATATAATCATATAATTTTTCAGATGCTGTAGTGGCCTTTACTGTTGTTGTAAAAACACACAATAATAAGAAAAATAGGACAATGCTTACCCCTTTTTTCATTGCTTTTTCCCCCCTCTTATATTTTCCGTCTTATTTTATCATATTTTTTCTTATTTTGTAAATAGTTTTTTTAAGAATAATTATTTTTCTAGTTCTGCGATGCTAAAATACCACCAAGAGAACCAAGCCCAAAGTGGTACTTTTCCATGCAACTTGCATACTTCTTATTAAAGAAATATTATTTGACATTTTTTTACTTTTATGATTAAATTCTTTATATAAAAATATAAAAAGAAAGGAAGAAAAAAAATTATGGAAGAAACAACTACAAATAACGCAATTCTTACTGCTAAAAAATTATCTATTTTCACAATAGATACCGCTGACATTATGTTGGTTTTGGATTTACCAGCTAATGAACTTCAATTTCAACTAACTTACAATCCTAATGTTTTTCAATTTATTCCAAGTTCCGTTCAATGTTCTTTACAAGAAATTAATGTAGATTCTACTTCAACTCCTGGAATTATAAAATTTAGTGGAAGGAGTCAAGATCCAAATGTGACAGCTACTAGTGTTAATCTTTCTTTTAGACCTCTTCAAGCTGTATCTTTAGCTGGATTTATTGCTAGTGGTCTCGTTACGAATACTGGTGCAACTCTTACTATCCCTACTGTTAATATGATTGTTAACCTTACACCTATACATTCTATTCGCCCACTACCCTTAAATCCTGATAATCCGCCTATGGTCGGTGCAACCCCACCATATATAGCACTTCCCGATCCATTACTTCCACCTATGCCTCTATTAAACGGAACTCCTGTACCACCGGTAGCAATGCCTCCAATCAATAATGATGGTACAACTAATAATGCATTTCTTGGTACAACAAAAACTTCTATTGAAACCATAGAAAATGCTAATTTATTTTTAGCTTTAGATATGCCTGCTTCTAGTATAGAATTTAATGTAACTTATAATCCAAACGTATTTCAATTTTTACCGGGGTCTGTTCAATGTTCTTTACCTTGGGCAAATTTAGATTATTCGAAACCTGGAGTTGTTTCATTTAAATTTATGAGCCAAGATCCTAATATTACAGCCACTACGGTTAGTTTTTCATTTAAACCACTCATGGCTGTTCCATTATCTGGATTTATTGCTAATGGATTAGTTACGAATACTAATGCAACTCTTAGTGTTCCTACTGTTAATATCACTGTTAATACTACACCTATATCCATTTTTCATACATTACCTCTAAATCCAGACATTCCACCTATAGCAGGTGCAGTAAGTACAACACAGTGCAAAATCTAGTTATTTCGTTATAATAGCTTACTTATCGCAAGGTAAATAACCTTGCGTTTTCTATGGAAAAATGCTAAAATAGAATTATTCTTTTTAGGGTATAAAGGAGGAAAAATGTTTAAGTTAGTATCGAATTATAAGCCAACAGGAGACCAACCACAAGCAATAGAATACTTATCAAATGGAATAAAAGAGGGCAAGAAATTCCAGACTTTACTTGGTGTTACAGGTTCTCGGAAAAACATTTACCATGGCCAATATAATTGAAAAAGTGCAAAAACCCACTCTTGTTTTAGCACATAACAAAACGCTAGCAGGACAATTGTATTCCGAATTTAAAGAATTTTTCCCAGATGCCCAAGTGCGGTTATTTTATTTCCTACTTTGATTATTACCAGCCCGAGGCTTATATTGCCTCTTCCGATACGTATATTGAAAAAGATTCTTCTGTTAATGATGAGATAGATAAGCTTCGTCATTCTGCAACCGCTTCTTTATTTGAAAGTAAAGATGTCATTATTGTTGCTTCGGTTTCTTGCATTTATGGTTTGGGAGATCCTATTGACTATGAACACCAAACCGTTTCCTTAAGACCAGGAGTAAAAATAGAACGTAATCAGGTCTTGAAAAAACTAGTAGATATGCAATATACCAGAAATGAATTGGACTTTAAGAGGGGAACTTTTAGAGCAAAAGGAGATATTGTAGAAATTTATCCAGCAGATGAAGCAGAAACTGCAATTCGTGTGGAGTTTTGGGATGATGAAGTAGAAAAAATAAGTGAAATTAACCCTTTAACAGGAAAAACCATAAGCCTAAGAGATCATGTATGGATTTTTCCTAATTCCCATTATGTTACCACTTCTGACAAAATGCAAAGAGCGTTACAAACAATAGAAGAAGAAATGGAAGAAAGAGTGCAATATTTCAAGGAAAAAGGAAAATTAATAGAAGCACAAAGAATAGAAGAAAGAACCAATTTTGACATGGAAATGATGAAAGAAACAGGATTTTGTCAAGGAATAGAAAATTATTCTAGACATATTAGTGGAAGAAAACCAGGTTCTGCTCCTTACACTTTATTTGATTATTTTCCAAAAGATTTTTTACTTTTTATTGATGAATCGCATGCTACTATTCCCCAAGTAAGGGGTATGTATAATGGCGATAGAGCGAGAAAAGAATCGCTAGTAGAATATGGTTTTAGGCTTCCTTCTGCTTTTGATAACAGACCATTAAAGTTTCATGAATTTGAAGAGAGAATCCATCAATGTATTTTTGTAAGTGCAACACCAGCAGAATATGAACAAGAAAAATCAAAAGGAAATATAGTAGAACAAATTATTCGACCAACAGGACTTTTAGACCCCAAAATAGAAGTAAAGCCAGTGACGAATCAAGTGGATGATTTAGTAGAGCAAATTAGGCAAAGAGTAGAAAGAAAAGAAAGAGTATTAGTTACGACTTTAACAAAAAAAATGGCAGAAGATTTGACCTCTTATTTAGCGAATTTAAACATGAAAGTGAAATATATGCATTCTGATATTAAAGCTTTGGAAAGAATGGAAATTATTCGTTCTTTGCGTTTGGGGGAGTTTGATGTTTTAGTAGGAATTAACTTATTAAGAGAAGGTTTAGATATTCCAGAAGTTTCTTTAGTTGCTATTTTAGATGCAGACAAAGAAGGTTTCTTGCGTTCAGAGCGTTCTTTAATTCAAACAATAGGACGTGCTGCAAGAAATACAAATGGAATGGTTATTATGTATGCCGATGAATTAACAGAAAGCATGGAAAAAGCAATTCGTGAAACAAACAGGAGAAGAGAAATGCAAGAAAAGTATAATAAAGAACATGGGATTGTACCAAAAACTATTCAAAAGTCTATTCGAGAATCTATAAAAGCAAGTATTGTAGAAGATGTTCAACAAGAGTATCATTTATCAAAAGAGGCTGATTTACAAGAAATTATTGATAAAATGACAGAAGAAATGATAAAATATGCACAAGAAATGGAATTTGAAAAAGCAGCCGAATTAAGAGATAAAATAAAAGAATTATCACGAGAGGAATAAAAAGAAAAAACTGTTTCAATTAAGAAACAGTTTTTTTAGACATTTCAAAGATTGGCAAGTAATTTTTGAAGTTGTGCATCTTGACGATTTTGGCACATAGAACTGGTTAACTTGTAAATGTACACGGTAGGGTAGATAAGGTAAGTGCTAAAATAATAAAGATTTCCTTCCCCTAAATAATCGTCTACATTTTTAGGAAGAAAAAACCGATGTTTTTCATCAAAGTGGCAGTTTCCTAAAAATTCGTAGTTATACTTTCTTCCATAGTCAAGTTCTGCAATAATAATGCGAGAATCTTCTGTGATAAAGAACCCAAAGCATGCTTTTGGCTCTTTGTCAAAGGAAACAAGATCCCATATATCTTTGGGAATGGTTAAGCGTGCTTGTGAACTTTTTCTTGCCATAATGTCCTCCTTAAAATGAAAAGAATACTATTATTATACAATAAAAATAGGAAATTGTAAAGTGTTAACATAAAAAACAAACCATATTCTTCTTTTTCACATATAGTATAACGGGGGAAAGAAAAATGAAAGTATTGAAACAATTCTATGAAGATGCGAAAAATATACAGGAAAAAGATCCAGCTTGTCACAATTTATGGGAAGTGATTTTATTGTATCCAGGTTTTCATGTATTAGTATTTTATAAATTAGCACATTTTTTATATTGTCATAAATGTTTCTTTCTTGCTAGATTTTTTTCACAATTTGCAAGATTTTTTACAGGAATTGAAATTCATCCAGGTGCTAAAATTGGAAAGAAATTGTTTATAGACCATGGAATGGGAATCGTTATAGGAGAAACTGTTACGGTTGGAAATAATTGTACCATTTATCATAATGTAACATTAGGAGGAACTGGAAAAGACAAAAAGAAAAGGCATCCGGATTTAGGAAACAATGTCATTGTGGGGTGTGGGGCAAAGGTGCTTCGGACCTATTAAAATAGGTGATAATGTCAAAATAGGGGCCAATTCAGTAGTATTACAAGATGTAGAAGCAAATTCCACTGTAGTGGGAGTGCCAGGGAAAAAAGTCTAAATAAAGTTTATATAAAGTCTATATAAAGAAAAAAATAAGAATCCACCTTGTATTGCAAAAGGATGGGTTCTTATTTTTTCGTGTTTTTTCGTATTTTTTAGTGTCAGAAAACAGAAAAAAAGAAAAAATTTCTAATGATTTTTCGGTTGATTTTTCATAGCAAGAATCCATAATTTTTGTGCCAAAGTATATGCGTTACACATTTCATCTAAAGAAAATACGTCTGTAGAGTCTACTTTGGCTTCCTTCCACGTAATATAGTGTAGTCTAGGAAATTGCCGTGTATCGTGTAAATCAATGACCGTAAAACCATTTTTCCGAAGTTCTTCTGCTTTGGTTTTCGTAATTTTTTGATGAGCAAAAAACAAACCAAACTCTGCCTCTGATTTTAATCTTTCTTCTACAGGTGTTAAAATAGCCATACCGTCTCCTCCTAAGATAGAAAAAATAAAGAAAGAATCAATTTTGATTCTTATTGTGAATAGTTCAAACATAAAAGCATTATACCATAAATTTTACAATATGTAAACTAAAAACACAAAAAGATACAAAAAAAGACAATTTCTACCAAACTCTTGTTTTTCTCTATAAAATGTTGTATAATCAAAATGTCTCATTAGGGACGTTTTCTAAAGGAGTATCTGTCCCTTTTGGGACATTTTAGAAAAAATGTCCCATTGGAAAACGTCCCTTATGGGACATAGGGGGAATAAAAATGAATGATAAAATTGTAATAAAAGGAGCAAACGAACACAACTTAAAAAATATTAATTTAGAAATACCAAGAGATAAATTGGTTGTTTTAACAGGTCTTTCAGGCTCACGGAAAATCTTCTCTTGCGTTTGATACACTTTATGCAGAAGGGCAAAGAAGATATGTAGAAAGTCTTTCTTCTTATGCTAGACAGTTTTTAGGACTTATGGAAAAGCCAGAAGTAGAATCTATTGATGGTTTGTCTCCAGCGATTTCTATTGACCAAAAAACTACTTCTAAAAATCCTCGCTCTACCGTAGGAACGGTAACGGAAATTTATGATTATTTGCGTTTATTATATGCACGAATTGGAGTGCCCTATTGTCCAAATTGTGGTAAGAAAATTGAAAAACAAACCATTGACCAAATGGTAGATGCTATTTTAGAATTACCAGAAGGCACAAAAATTCAAATTTTAGCACCTGTAGTTCGTGGCAAAAAAGGAGAATTTGTAAAACAATTAGAGGGCTATCAAAAAGAAGGTTTTGTGCGTGCCAGAGTGGATGGCAATATGGTAGAACTTTCGGATGATTTAGATTTAGATAGAAAGAAAAAACACAATATTGAATTGGTTGTAGACCGTTTAGTTATCAAAGAAGACATTCGTTCTCGTTTAACGGAAAGTGTAGAAATTGCCTTAAAAAATGCAAATCAGTTAGTTTTAATAGAGGATGTTACGAATTCTAAAGAAATGTTGTTTAGTGGCAATTATGCTTGCCCAGATTGCAATATTAGTTTTGAAGAATTGTCTCCAAGAATGTTTTCTTTTAACAATCCTTATGGCGCTTGCCCTAGTTGTACAGGACTTGGTTTTTTAATGAAAATGGACGAAGACTTAATTGTTCCAGATAAAAATAAAACCCTATACGATGGTATTAAAGCTTTTGGTGCAAGTACTATGAAAAAGGCGATACAATGGCCAAAATGTATTTTGAAAGTATTGCCAAACACTATGGTGTGAAAATTAAAGATGTTCCTATTAAAAAATTACCAAGAGAATTTCTAGAAAAAATTCTTTATGGAACAGGAAGCGAAACAATTGACTTCGAATACGAATCTTATGCTGGTATTCGTAAGTTTACTTCTCCATTTGAAGGAGTTCTTCCTACCCTAGAGAGAAGACACAATGAAACCAAATCGCAAGGTATGCGTGATTTTTACGAAATGTATATGAGTAATAGCGATTGCCCAGAATGCCATGGTACAAGACTTAATAAAAATAGTTTAGCGGTTAAAGTAGGAAGTAAAAATATTATAGAACTAACCGATATGCAAATTGTACAAATTAAAGACTATTTAAATTCTTTAGTATTAGGCAAAAAAGATGCTATGATAGCAGACCAAATCTTAAAAGAATTAAACACTAGGCTTCAATTCTTAATTGATGTAGGACTAGATTATTTAACCTTATCTAGAAGTGCAGGAAGTTTATCCGGAGGAGAGGCGCAACGTATTCGTTTAGCAACGCAAATTGGTTCTGGCTTAACGGGTGTTTTATATATTTTAGACGAACCAAGTATTGGACTTCATCAAAGAGATAATGATAAACTTATTGCTACTTTGAAAAAATTACGTGATTTAGGAAATAGTGTGTTAGTAGTAGAACATGACGAAGATACTATGTATGCAGCAGACCAAATTATTGATATTGGTCCTGGAGCTGGTGTACATGGAGGGTATGTGATGGCACAACGGTACAGCCGAAGAAGTAAAAAAAGTGGAAGGTTCGATTACAGGAGATTATTTAAGTGGTAGAAAACAAATTCATGTTCCAAAAAAGAGAAGAAAGTCCAATGGAAAAGCCATTGAAGTAAAAGGAGCAACAGAACATAACTTAAAAAATATAAATGTCAAATTTCCACTTGGTCAATTTATTTGTATAACAGGGGTTTCGGGTTCTGGAAAAAGTACGTTAGTAAATGAAGTGTTATATAAAACCTTAGCAAAAGAAGTAAATGGTTCTACTATAAAAGCAGGAAAATGCAAAGAAGTAAAGGGAATTGAAAATATTGATAAAATTATTAATATTGATCAATCTCCTATTGGAAGAACACCTCGTTCTAACCCAGCAACTTATACAGGTGTGTTTGACTATATTCGTGATTTGTTTGCTGGTACTAATGAGGCAAAAATGCGTGGCTATGATAAAGGCAGATTTAGTTTTAATGTACCAGGAGGAAGATGTGAAGCTTGCTCTGGAGACGGTGTATTAAAAATTGAAATGCATTTTTTATCGGATATTTATGTACCTTGCGAAGTTTGTAAAGGAAAACGTTACAACAAAGAAACCTTAGAGGTAAAATACAAAGGAAAAACTATTTCGGATGTATTAGATATGACCGTAGAAGAAGCCTTGGACTTTTTCCAAAACTTACCTCGTATTAAAAATAAAATTCAAACTTTATATGATGTGGGCTTAGGCTACATTAAACTTCGGACAACCTTCTACAACCTTATCTGGCGGGGAAGCTCAAAGAGTAAAATTGGCAACAGAACTTTCTAAGAAGCCAACAGGAAAAACACTTTATATTTTAGATGAGCCAACAACCGGACTTCATATTGCAGATGTTCATCGTTTAATAGACATTTTACAACGTTTGGTAGATACAGGAAATAGCATTATTGTAATTGAACATAATTTAGATTTAATTAAAACTTGTGATTACATTATTGACTTAGGACCAGAAGGAGGAGACAAAGGCGGAGAAGTCATTGCAGTTGGAACCCCAGAACAAGTAGTAAGAAATGAAAAAAGTTATACAGGAAGATTTTTGAAAAAATATTTAGAATCTTAATAAAGAAAAATAACACCACATAACAATGTATCTTGTATGTGGTGTTGTTTTTTGTTTTGAAACTATCTGCAGTTGTTATTGCTGTTTTCATTATTATTTCTGTTTTGATTATTTTGGTTATTTTTTTGATTGTTGTTATTTTTTTGGTTATTGTTATTATTGTTCTTTTCTGACATAAAAAGCACCTTCCTTTCTTTTTCTAATTTTATTTTGCACACGGAAAAAGAAATTTATACATAGAAATAATAAGTATTTCCATACATATTTTACAAATTGAAAAAATATGTTATAATTTGTTTAACTAAAGTAAAGGAAGGATAAAAATGGAACATATTGTTGTAGGAATAGAAGGATTAGTAGGAAGTGGAAAAACTTCTATATGTAGGCAATTATTGAAAAAAATACCAAATAGTATTGTATTTCATGGGGGAAATTTATATCGCGGTATTGTTTATGCTTTTATGCAATCTCACCAAGAACTAGTGCATAATATGAAAACTTTGCAAGAAAATATGAAGCAAATAGATATAAAAAAAATGATGGACATGCTAGAAGTAAAAATTCAAATAGAAAACCAAGAAACGGTTGTGTATGTAAAAGGAAAAAAAGTAGAAGAAGAAAAGTTACAATCCAAAGAAGCCTCTTTAGCAGTTTCTATTGCTGGAGGAAGTGCAGACAATACGAACTTATTCCTTTTTGCAAAAAATCTCATAAATCAATATAAAGAAAAATATAATGTAATATTATCCGGAAGAGCTTTAATGGATATTTACCCAGAAATGAATTATCATTTTTTTCTTAGTGCTTCTTTAGAAGAAAGAGTAAGACGAAAAGCAATGCAGTATGGGCAAAATGCAAATTTAGAAGAATTGAGGCAACATATTGAAAAACGAGATGAACTACAAGAAAAAGCTGGTTTTTACAAAGTACAAGAAAAAACAATTAGCCTGGATGTAACAGATTGTAAAACGGTAGAAGAATCTACGAATAAGCTATGCGATTACATAGAAGAAATAAAAGTATTTGCATAAAAGAAAGGGAAAATATGGAATATTGCAATAAAAAATTAGAAGAATTTAATCATTATATTGCAGGCAAAAAAATAGCAATTTTAGGAATTGGTGTGAGTAACCTTCCATTATTAGACTATTTTTATGAAAAAAAAGCAAGAGTAACGGTTTTTGACAATCGTAGTGTAGAAGAAATGGATAAAAATATAATGGGAAAAATAGAACAATATCGCTTTTCTTATTTTTTAGGAAAAGATAATTTAGAACATTTAAAAGGTTTTGATCTTATTTTTCGTTCTCCAAGTGCTATGCCATTTAAAAAAGAAATAGAAGAGGAAATACAAAGAGGAGCAATTGTTACTACAGAAATTGAAATGGTGTTAAAATTAACTCCATCCAAAACAATAGGAGTTACAGGAACAGAAGGAAAAACTACCACTACTACGTTAATTTACGAAATCTTAAAGCAAACAGGACATACTTGTTTTTTAGGGGGAAATATTGGAACACCACTTTTTAGCCGAATTCAAGAAATGAAACCAGAAGATTTTGTTATTTTAGAGATGAGCAGTTTTCAACTAATTGATATGGATGTGAGTCCAGAAGTTTCTTTAGTTACGAACTTGTATCCAGACCACCTAAATATTCATCGTTCTTACGAAGAATATCAGGAAGCAAAAAAGAATATTTTTAAGCATCAAACAGAAGAAGGAATAGTAGTGCTAAATTACGATAATGAAATTACACGTTCTTTTGCAAAAGAGGCAAAGGGAAAAGTACTTTTCTTTAGTAGCAAGGAAAAATTACAAGATGGTTATATTTATGATATAACAGATCAAAATATAAAATTTTGTAAAGAAGGAGTACGTAGACATTTGCTTTCTAAAAACGAAATCAAATTAAGAGGAATTCATAACTATGAAAACATTTGTGCTGCTCTTGCTGTTACCTCTGCTTTTATTTCAACAGAAGAAGCCTTAAAAGTTGTGCAACAATTTAACGGAGTAGAACATCGTTTAGAATTCGTAAAAGAAATAGAAGGCGTAAAATATTATAACGATTCTATAGGAACTAGTCCAGCAAGTACTATTGCAGGTTTACATGCTTTTGAAGAAAAGATTGTTTTGATTGCAGGTGGTTCTGATAAAGGGTTAGACTATAAAGAAGTAGGAGAGGCGATTGCACAAACGGTTACAACTTTAATTTTATGTGGGCCAACGAGTATGAAAATAGCAGAAGCAACGCAAAAAGCAATGAAGGCACAACAAAAATTAGTAGAAATCTGTTATGTTGCAAATTTGGAAGAAGCGGTAAAATTAGCTAAGAAAAAGGCAAAAACAGGAGACATTGTTTTATTATCGCCAGCTAGTGCAAGTTTTGATGCATTTCAAAATTTTGCAGAACGTGGAAATAAATTTAAAGAATATGTGAAACAATTGGAACGGTATACAAGAAAGTAGCATACAATAATACATAAGAATAGAGGAGGGAGAACTTATGTATTATCAGAATTATGAAGATTATATGAGAAGTGTGCTAGGTTATCCAGTTGCAGAAAAGCAAGATACATATCAAAGAAATGTGATAGCAGAAAGAGAATTTATAACAGGACAAAATACAAAAGAACTAGAAGAATGTTATCCTAAAATTTACTACCTTCTTCATCCTATTGTTGAGGAAGTTTGCAACAAATGTACTGTACCAGTAACAAGGGAAATAGTAGAAAATATGGTAGAAGAGGTTTATCAAAAAGTAGAAAACAATACTGAAATTTTAGGCAATATGCAAATGGAAGCTTCCAATCCAGAAACACAACAGAATACTAGAACAAATTATACGGGAAGGATGCATAATCAAACAATAAGAAGAGAGACAGAAGCGGAAAATAGACAAAGAAGACCAAACAATCCATTATTGCGAGATTTAATTCGCATTCTAATTTTAAATCAATTATTAGGAGGAAAAATTCCTAATAGACCACCACGCCCAAGACCTCCTTATCCAGGACCAATGTATAGAGATAGTCAAAATTATTTACAATTTTAAATAAAAAAAGAAAAATTCTAGAGTCGAAAATATCTGTACTCTAGATTTTTTTTGCTCTATAGAAACTTATAAGAAAATTTTGAAAAATTTTCCTACTGTAGCTAATTTTGCTATACAGAAATGAATAAAAAATGAAAAAATGCACAAAATAAAAATGCATAAATTTTTGAAAAAAGGTGGGAAAAATATGAAAGTAAAAGATTGTATGTGTAATAATGTGGCTTATTTAATGCCAGATAGCACAATTCAAGATTGTGCAAAATTAATGTGTGATAAACACGTGGGTTGTATTCCTGTTTGTGATGAAAACAAAAAAATAGTAGGACTTGTAACAGACAGAGATGTCATTCTAAGAAGTATTGCTTGTGAAAAAGATATTTCTAAAACACCTGTTAGCGATATTATGACATGCAAAGTATGGTGTTGTGGTCCAGAAGAAGAAATAGAACAAGCAGAAAAAACAATGGCAAAAGAACAAATTCGTCGTTTGCCAGTTGTGGATGAAAAAAATCAAGTAATTGGTATTATTACACTTGGAGATTTATGTACGCACCAAAATGTGAATACACAGGGCGTATGCGATACCTTAGAAAATATATGCGGATGTCAAGACAAAAATGCGGAATAAACTAAAATATTGCTTCATAATATTTATATTATGAAGCAAATACATAAGAAAATAAAGGGGAAAAAATTATGATAATTGATATGAATTACTGGTTAAAAGTATTTCGCAAAATACTTGTTTTCTTCGTTACTATGGTAGGAGTATATTTTGCATTTCAATTCGCTTTTTTTTATATGCCATTTCTGGTTGCTTTTATTTTGTCTCTTTTTATAGAACCCATTATTCGTTTTTGTATGCGACATTTTAAATGGAAAAGAAGGACAAGTGCTATCCTTGTGTTTCTTCTTGTTTTAGCTATTTTAATAGGTCTTTTATCCTGGGGAATTTTTGCTCTTATTTCAGAATCTTCTCATTTATTAAGTAGTTTAAATGAATATGTAGAAAAAATATCAAAACAATTTATGCAAATTACGTCTTCTATAGATTTAACAAAATTAAAAATTCCCAACGAAATGATACAAGCTATTCAAGTTTCTGGAAAAGATTTATTAGCAGCTGTAGCAGAATGGATTAAAGTGGTTTTAACAAAAATATTAAACCTTATAACTTCTTTGCCAACTATTGGTATTTATACCGTTATTAGTGTTTTAGCTTTATATTTTATTTGTACGGATAAAATTTATATGATTGATCAATTAGAACATCATTTTCCAGAAATATGGGTAAAAAGACTAACCAAACATTTACGTGAAATTACGAAATCTTTAGGAGGTTTCTTAAAGGCAGAAGCAATACTTGTTTTTGTTTCTTTTCTTGTTTGTTTAATAGGGTTATATATTTTTAAGTTAATAGGGCTCAATGTCGCTTTTCCACTCATTTCTGCCTTAGGAATAGCTTTTGTAGATGCTTTACCAATTTTCGGGTCTGCTACTGTGATGATACCATGGGCTATTATTACTGCTTGCAATGGAGATTTTACATTAGCTATTAGCTTACTTATTTTGCTAGCCATTATGGGAATCATAAGGCAATTTTTAGAGCCAAGAATTGTCTCCCGGGCAAATTGGAATTCATCCAATTTTTACTTTAATTGCTATGTATACAGGCTTTCGTTTCATTGGCGTATGGGGCTTGTTATTGGGACCTATTATTTTAATTATTTTAAAAAATATATTTGGAAATATGATAGAAAAAGGCTTAGCAAAATCTATTTTTGAAAGAGAAGTTTAAGAAATTTTGTTAAAATACTTGATTTTTTTTATATTCTTATATAGAATATAGAACATAACATTTTTTGTGTTATACTCATTTTTCAACAGGAAAGGAGACAACTATGGCAGTTACAATTGTAGCAAATGGGTTTTCAGAGGAAACAAGACAAATCTTACAAGAGGAGGCAAATAAATTAGCAGATCAGAATTATTCTGTTCATGCTATTATGGAGCATATAGCGAATGCTCGGCATGTAGCAACCAGCCTTACCTATACAGGTAATAAACCTTGTGTCAATTGTCATGCAATTCGTAGATAATAGCAAAAAAACTGAGGACTATAAATATAGTCCTCAGTTTTTTGCTCAGACTGTTGACAAAGTATATAAAAATATTTTGCTCAACAGTCTTTTCTTTTTTATAAAAATGTATTA
>CANRFE010000020.1 GCA_947629805.1 uncultured Clostridia bacterium
TTCAATCCGTCTTTATTAAACTAATATTTATAATTTATAATATCAGTCAGGTCTCAAAAAAATTTATATTATGAGACTTTTTTGGCATGGGATTTTTCCAATTTTAATTTTTTTTGTAAAATGTCTTGACTTTTAATAGTTAGTCTCCTATTTCTTTTCCAGTTCCTTTTGGAATTTGCAGAATTTCAAATTTTGCTGTTTTATCTCCAAACTTAATTTCTACCACATCTCCTACTTTTACTTCATAACTTGGCTTTACAATTTTCCCATTTACAGACACTCTTCTACTGTCTGCTGCTTCATTGGCTACTGTTCTTCTTTTAATGACTCTGGCTACTTTTAAAAATTTATCTAATCTCATTTTTTTCCTCTCTTTTTCTATTTCTTAAGAAAGTATATCATATTTTCCTAGGGCAAACAAGATAAAAAAGAAAAAGAATTGGAATTCTCCAATTCTTTTTTGTAGTACGACTAACACTTGATTTTCTAGCCTTTTGCTACTCTTTTCATTTCCTGCAAAAGTGCTTTAGAAATTTGTTCTTCTTCCACAGCTATGCCTTGGTGCTGAAATGCCTTTACCATGGAAGTTACCTCTTTTAGAAAACTCTGTTCATCTTCTCCCCAAGGTTCTCCTTTATAGGTTACTTTCAGCTCTTTTTCTTCCTGTGCTACGGTTATTTCATATTTATTCCGTGCCAGAAATTTTGCTTTTACCTGTGCCATGTTTTTTCGTACTCCTTTTCCAACAAGTTTTGCACTACTTTTTTATTATACTACTTTTTTCCAACATTTGCAATCTTTTCTATTCTCCACTATGCTTTTCTATTTTTTCTTTTAAAGAAACAATAAATTGTTCTAGCGACATTTGGCCTAGGTCTCCACCTTTTCTTTCACGTACTGCCACTCCATTTGCCTCTACCTCTTTATCTCCTAGAATTAACATGTAAGGTACTTTTTCTACTTGTGCAGAACGAATTTTGTAACCAATTTTTTCTTGTCTTTCATCTAATTCTACACGAATTCCTTGTTTTTCTAATTCTTGTGTTACTTTTTTAGCATACTCCATTTGCTTGTCCGTAATTGGCAATACTTTTACTTGCACTGGTGAAAGCCATATAGGAAGAGCTCCTTTTGTTTCTTCTAAATAGTAGGCAATAAATCGGTCTATACTTCCTAATATTGCCCTATGAAGGACAACTGGTGTTTTCTTTTGTCCCTCTTTATCAATATAAGAAAGATTAAATCGCATTGGTAAGCAGAAGTCTAATTGGCAAGTAGATAATGTATACTCATTTCCTACTGCTGGTTTTACTTGTACGTCTAATTTTGGTCCATAAAAAGCCGCTTCTCCTATTTTTTCTACATATTCTATTCCAATATCCTTTAATACTTGTCTTAACGTATTTTCTGCATGATTCCACATTGCATCATCTGGGAAATATTTTACCTTATCCTTTGGATCTCTTAGAGATAATTCAAAATGATAATCGGTAATGTTTAATTCTTTATAAACTTCTAAAATCAAATCTACTACAGATTTAAATTCTGATTCTATTTGCTCTGGAGTTACAAACAAATGCGCATCGTTTTGGCAAAAAGTTCTTGCCCTTTCAATTCCTTTTAAGGTTCCACTTGCCTCAAATCTACAATCTCTTGCTATTTCTCCAATGCGAATTGGTAAATCACGATAAGAATGAATGTCGTTTGCATAAATCATCATGTGATGAGGACAGTTCATAGGGCGAAGTACAAATTCTTCTCCTTCTACTTCCATTTTAGGGAACATACCATCTTTGTAATGATCCCAATGTCCTGAGGTTTTATATAAATCTACGGTTGCAAGTGGTGGTGTTAAAACATGTTTATAACCAAGTTTTCTTTCTTTTGCTTTTATATAATTTTCTAATAATTCCCATACAATATAGCCATTTGGTAAATACATTGGAAGACCTTTTCCTACCAAGTCATTGGTCATAAAAATACCTAGTTCTTTTCCTAGTTTTCTATGGTCTCTTTGTTTTGCTTCCTCTAGTTTTTGTAAATATTCTTCTAATTCACTTGCCTTTGGAAAAGAAATTCCATACACTCTTTGCAATGTTTTATTTTTCGCATCTCCTCTCCAATAAGCAGAAGACATAGAAGTTAATTTCATAGCTTTTACTTTTCCTGTACTTGGTAAATGAGGTCCACGGCATAAATCTACAAACTCTCCTTGTTTGTAGAAAGAAATCACTTCTCCTTCTGGCAATTCTCGAATTAATTCTACTTTATAAGGTTCTTTTCTTTCTTCCATCAATTGAATTGCTTCTTCTCTTGGAAGTTCAAATCTTTCAATAGGTAAATCTTCTTTACTTATTTTTTTCATTTCTTCTTCTAATTTTGCAATATCTTCTTCTGTAAAAGGTTGTTCTACATCAAAATCATAGTAAAAACCATTTTCAATAGCAGGTCCTATGGTTAATTTGCAATTTGGAAACAACCTTTTTACTGCTTGTGCTAAAATATGTGCTGTTGTATGCCAATATAGTTTTTCCTCTACTTCCCTAGTTTTTCCACCTTCTAATTTAATCTTAAACATATTTTTCCTTTCCTCCTTTTTTCTACCAAAAGCACCCCTAGGTACTTTTTGTTCCCTAGGGGTGCTTTTTTACACGGTTCCACCCTATTTTTTACTTCTTTTTTGCTTTTAACGCAAGCTCTACGTCTAGTTTTTGCTAGAAACAATGAGGTAGTTTTTCAAATACGTTTGCTTTAAGTTTGCTTTCAGCTTAGTAACAAACTCTCTCTTATTAAGTAACCTTTATTTTACTTTGTCTCATTTTTGTTTTTCCTTTTTCTATTTTATTATAACACGTTTTTCTTTTTCGTCAATAGATTTCTGGTATTTTCCTATTCTTGCCAACCTACAATTTGTTTCTTTTGTTCTAAAACGACTACTATTCTTTGTATAATACTTTGCATTAAAGATTGTATTTGATCTGTTGTATAGTCATTTAAAATAGCACAATTTGTTCTGTCTACTTTCAACATGTCTTCTAACTCTTCTACAAAATTGATTTCTTGCTCATAACGAATGGTATTGCTTGTTTCTTCTTGCGTAAAAGTAACTTCCCAATTCGTATCTAAAAATTGTTCCCCTAGTGACCCATTCTCATTTCCATTAATCTCTATTGTCATTTTTTCATCTATATTGAGCAACACATGATTCGTTACTTCTGCATCCTTTTGGCTTTGTGTTTGTTGTATTTCTATTCTTCCATATTCTGCTGTTGTGCTTAAATTTTCTATTAACAAATAACGTGTTATGCTATCTTCTTGTTTTTCTCCATAAAGAGTATATTTTCTTTCATTTCTTAAAAGGATTTCTGTTGTAATTACTTTTCCTTTGTCTACATATATGGTAATACTAATTCCTTCCTCAGAAGGATACGTTTCTTGTTGAATTTGATTGATTTCTTTTTGAATTTCCTTTGTTAAATTATTGACTTGTGTATATTGTTCTCCCAAGCCTAATAATTTTGCCTTTGCTGTTAGAAAATTTAACGTGATACTGTCTTGCTGTAATTCTTCTAATAGTTTTATTTCAAGATTTTTTAGTTCTTCTGCATTAAGCATTAAACGATAAGCTGTAGCATGATACATAACGCCTGCTTTACGAATGGTTGCATCTCTATCTTTCGAAAATTTATCTTCTGAAACATTTTGTAGGAAAGTAGCATAGTAA
Source organism: uncultured Clostridia bacterium (assembly GCA_947629805.1). Classification (GTDB taxonomy): domain Bacteria; phylum Bacillota; class Clostridia; order TANB77; family CAG-508; genus UMGS1663. Next base: position 3,725 of record CANRFE010000020.1, read on the forward strand.
GTATTGCAAATATGCTGTTTTTCTTCCTCTGTTATAGAAAAAAACTCTTTTGCATCTATGGGTTGTATTTTGTTTGGAAGAGCAGAAGTGTTTTCTACCCCTAATTTTTGTAACAATACGTTTACATTTTCCTCTTCGATACCTAAGAAAGCAGTTACTATCTCATCGGATTTCAAGGCATAAATCGCATTACTTTTTGCATATTCTAAAGTAAATAAATCTTGCTCTTTATAAAGTAGACTTGCTTTTGTGTAAGTTTCTTCCTCTTGCTTATTTACCTTAGATTCCACCTTCATTTTCATAGCATTCAAAATGTCAGTATTTTCTCCTAAACCATCGGTTTCTATACTTAAATTTCCCTCTACAGTATAAGGCATTTCTCCTTTTAATTGTTGTATTTGTGCTATTGTAGCATTTTCTTCTCCCTTTAAGTTTTCCAAAGTTTTTCCTAAATACTTAAAGAATAATGTTTGATTGGATTTTAATAAATCTGTAGTCGTATAAGCAAAAATTCCTCCTATTAATAACACAAGTACAAGGACAATACCTAGTATAATAAAAATAATTTTGTTTCTTCCTTGTTTCATTTTCTTTCCTCCTTTGTTTGGTTTCTTTGCCTTACTATTTCATACATAACAATTCCTGCAGAAACAGATGCATTCAAAGATGTGATTTTGCCTTTCATTGGTATTTTTACTAAAAAGTCGCAATTTTCTTTTACTAATCGGCTTATTCCAAACCCTTCACTTCCAATAACCAGAGCAATTGGTCCTGTATAATCCTGTGCATCATAATTGGTTTGTGTATTGCTGTCTGTTCCACAAATCCATAAGCCTTGTTTTTTTAAGTAGGCAATGGTTTCATTCAAATTGTTCACACGTGCAATTTTCATGTGTTCTACCGCACCAGCAGATACTTTCGCAACAGTACTGTTTACCGCTGCTGCTCTTCTTTTGGGAAGAATAATTCCATGTACTCCTGCCGTTTCTGCCGTTCGAATAATAGAACCTAAATTATGTACATCTTCAATACCATCCAGCAAAAGAAGAAAGGGATCTTCTTTTCTCTTTTTTGCTTCCTGCAAAATCTCTTCTACTTCTACATAGGAAAAAGGTGGTACTATTGCAATAACTCCTTGGTAGTTTTCTGTTTGTGCCATTTGTTTCATTTTGCTTTTTTCTATTTCAGAAAGCAAAACTTTTCTTTCTTTTGCCATTGCAATAATTTTATAAATAGAACCATGCTTTTCTCCTGCTTGAATATAAATTTTATTTATATCTTTTCCCGATTCCAATAATTCTATAACAGAATTTCTTCCTTCTACTTGGTCTATTTCTTTTTCTTTGTTTTCCATTCTATAAAATTCCTTTCTTGTATTTTACATAATTTTATGTTATAATAAAAAAGTGAAGTTTTTATTTGTAGTTTTATCCATAAATTTTTCAATTTTACTTAAATAAGGAGGATAAACATGTTTCTTAAGAAGTGGTATTACAAAAAAAGAAGAAGGCATTGTTTTAGGCAGTACCAAAAATATTCTAAACTATTGAAAAATCACAACATGTTTTGGTCTTTTGCAACGAATATGAAAGCCTATTATGGCAGGAAAGATTTCTTGTCCAATCGTTGTGAAAAGTACAAAAAACAATTCGAATCTTTTTCCACTCTCTAAAAACTTCTTTGGAAAAGCTTTTTATAAGCTTTTCCTTTTTTATTCTTCGTCTAATTTTAATACACTTAAAAAAGCTTCTTGTGGTATTTCTACATTTCCTATTTGACGCATTTTTTTCTTTCCTTTTTTCTGTTTTTCTAGCAATTTTTTCTTTCTTGTAATGTCGCCACCATAACATTTGGCAAGTACATCTTTTCGCATAGCAGAAATAGTTTCTCTTGCAATAATTTTTCCTCCTACTACGGCTTGCAATGGAATAGCAAATAATTGCCTTGGAATAGCTGTTTTTAATTTTTCTATCATTTTTTTCCCACGTTCGTAACTAGAATTTTTATGCACAATAAAAGATAATGCATCTACTCCTTCTCCATTTACCCATATATCTAGTTTTACTAATTCCGAACGTCTATAGTCTTTTATTTCATAATCAAAAGAAGCATAGCCTTTTGTTCTCGATTTCAGCTGGTCAAAAAAATCATAAATAATTTCATTTAATGGCATTTCGTAAACAATTGTTACCCTGTTTTCATCCAAATATTTCATATCTATATAAATACCACGCCTATTTTGACAAATTTCCATGATATTGCCCACATAGTCTTTTGGTGTTAAAATTTCTGCTGTTACATAAGGCTCTTCCATATAAGAAATTTCATTTTGAGCTGGTAAGTCCGATGGGTTGTACAACTCCATTACGGTTCCATCTGTTTTATATACCTTATAAATAACCGATGGAGAAGTAGTAATTAAACTTAAATCAAATTCTCTTTCTAGTCTTTCTTCTATAATTTCTAAATGAAGTAAACCTAAAAAACCGCAACGAAAGCCAAAGCCTAATGCACTGGAAGTTTCTGCTTCGTATTCTAAAGCAGCATCATTTAGTTTTAACTTTTCTAAGGCTACTTTTAAGTTTTCATAATCGCTACCATCCATTGGGTATAAACCGCAATATACCATTGGATTGACTTTTTTATATCCTGGAAGTGGTTCTGGTGCTGGTTCTTGTTTTAAGGTAATGGTATCTCCTACACGAAGATCAGATAAGCTTTTAATGCTTGCTGCAATATAACCTACTTCTCCTGCTTCTAAGCAATTGCATGGTTCATAACGACCTGGTTCAAAATGCCCTACCTCTGTTACATTAAAAGTTTTTCCAGATGCCATAAGTAAAATTTCATCGCCTACTTTTACCGTTCCATCTTTTATTCTTACATAAGCAATTGCACCTTTATAGTCATTGTATAAAGAATCAAAAATAAGGCAGGTTAAAGGCTTTTTTCTATCTCCTGTTGGAGCTGGTAAATCTGTTACAATTCTTTCTAATACCTGGTCTACATGGAAACCTGATTTTGCTGAAATACAAGGCGCATCCATAGCAGGAATTCCAATAATATCTTCTATTTCCTTTTTTACTTCTTCTGGCCTTGCATTTGGTAAGTCTACTTTATTAATAACTGGTAAAATTTCCAAATTATTATCTAATGCTAAATAAACATTAGCAAGCGTTTGTGCCTCTACTCCTTGGCTACTATCTACAACTAAAATTGCCCCATCACAAGCAGCTAAACTTCTAGAAACTTCATAATTAAAGTCTACGTGACCTGGCGTATCTATTAAATTGAATTCATATTCTTTTCCATCCTTTGCAGCATATTTCATACGAACCGCTTGCGATTTAATGGTAATTCCTCTTTCACGTTCAATATCCATATTGTCTAAGACTTGCTCTTCCATTTCTCTTTTGGAAAGTACTCCTGTCATTTCTATTAAGCGGTCTGCTAAGGTGGATTTTCCATGATCGATATGGGCTATAATACTAAAATTTCGAATTTGTTTTTTCTTATCTTCCACTTTTTATTTTCTCCATTACCTTCTTTTTTGTTAGGCTTATTGTATCATAGAGACCATAGAAAAGCAAGAAAATTAAAGAAAATAGCAAATTGAAAAAAAGTAAACAATAATTTTTTTATCGTTTACTTTTTCTTTAATTCGTTACTATTAAATATACAATTTCATATAAGGAAAAACAAAGAAAAACTAATATATGCACAAAAAAATCCACTTTTATTTGTTTCTCTGTTTTTTCTTTTTTTCTTGTTAGGATTTGATAGATTCGATAAATACTTTCTAAGAAAAGGAACACTAGAATAACTCCAAAAGGATGGAACAAATAAGTAATATTTTCTCTCACTTTATATAGATTTTGAATATATCGTGTTCCTCCACATAAAGGACAGGGTTTTCCTGTTATTCTTAAATACGTACATTCATTAAATTGAGGTAAAATTGCTTTTATTGGAATTGCTATTATAGGAAAAAGAATTACATATATGCATAAAAACAAAGCTGTTTCATTGACATATATATAATTCTTTTTTATAAAACCAAAAGTTTTCTTCATACTTTTTAATAGCCATAAATTGTGCTATGATACTCATTTAAAGATAAAAAATAATTTTCTGCTGCTTGGTTCACTTCGTTGAAATCTGCACTACTAATTATTACACCAAAAATAAATACCCAAAATACAATAATCACAATTGCAATAGCAGATAAAACTAAGCCTGCTACAGAAATAGCTATTTTTTCTCCCCTTTTTCTTTTTGTAACTGTATCAACAATTCCTAAAATTAAACCAATAATAGCGGGTACTAATGCAATAGAACCACATAATGGTATAAAACCAATTAAAATTGATATAATTCCTAAAATTAAAGCTGCAATTCCCATCTCTCTTTTCCTCCCTTTCGTTTTTCTAATTGCCATTATATTAAATTCTAAAAAATTTGTCAATTTTTGACATAAAATTTATTGTTCTACTTTTAATATAATTTTTCCTTTCTTCGTATCTCCTATCTTTTCTTTTAAGAAAAATCTTCCTTTTCCTCTTATCGTAATTCTATCGTTTAGCTTTATTTCCTTTGTTGCTTTTGTACATGTTTCAAAATTAATCAATACTTTTTCTTGCATTAGGAAATCCATTGCTTTACTTCTGGAACATTTTGCTAATTCTGCTACTATAGTATCTAGACGCATAGAAGAAACTGTAATTGTAAATTCCTCTTTTTGTATTTTTACCTCTTTTACATGAGTAAGAGGAATTTCTTCTATTTGTGCTTTTTGAAATCTCGTTAAATTTGGTAAATTGGCTAATAAAAATTTTAAGCTATCCTTCTGTACAAAAATATCTGCTCCTTGATTATCTACTAAAATGTCTCCTATCCATTCTCTTTTTAGACCTAATTTCATACAAGCACCTAAATAATTTCTATGTTCTAATTTTCCTTGTAAGTCTGTAGGAAGAAGAATGTGAATCACTTTTATCCATTCCTTAAAAACATTTTCTTGTTTTTGCATAATGCTTTCTAATTTTTCGGGATAGAACAGTAACATTTTTCTCTCTGCTTCTGCAAAACCACCAAAAAACAAATAATTTTTTTGCTTTTGTTCTACTAAAAACTTTTTTAGAAATTCTTGTTGTGCTAAATCCAAAAAATGTGTTACTTGTATTTGGTTCTTTGTTGTACAAAAAGTAATTTTATCTAATATTTTTGATAAAAGTAGTTTATCTTCTGGCTTTTTATATTTGTTTAATACGCTCTTATCCATATTTTCCTCTTTATTTCCATAAGGTTTTTGCATTTTTTACAATAGTTTCTACATCTAAGCCATATAAAGCTTCTAATTCCTCTGGTTTCCCATGTTCCACAAAACAGTTTTTCCATCCATAAGTTTGCAATTTAAAATTTTCAATAGGATTTTCTAACAATAAATTTTCTATATGAGAAGCAAGCCCTCCTTCTAAAATATTATCTTCTAAAGTAATCCCTCTTTTTGTTTTTTGCATCGATTGTAAAATGGTTTGTTTATCTAATGGTTTCAAAAAACGAACATTTATTATTTCTACTTGTTTTTGCTGCTTTTCCAATTCTTTGGCTACTTGCATTGCTTTTTCTACCATTCTTCCTATGGCTAGAATGGTAATATCTTTTCCTTCTTGTATTATTTCTGCTTTTCCCCATTCTATTTTCTCTTGTTTTTCTATTTTTTCTTTTCCTTCTTGTCCTCTTGGGTAACGAAGCACTACTGGTTTTCCGTAAATGGACAGCAAAACGAAGCATTTCTTCTAGCTCTCTAAAATTCTTTGGTGCCATTACAGTAAGATTAGGAATCATAGAAAAGAAAGACAAGTCAAATATTCCTTGATGCGTTTCTCCATCTTGCCCAACAATCCCTGCTCTATCTACGCACATGACAACAGGTAAATTTTGCAAACATACATCATGAATTACTTGGTCAAAGGCTCTTTGATAAAAAGAAGAATAAATTGGTACTACTGGAATAAGCCCTTCTTTTGCCATTCCTGCTGCCATTGTAATAGCATGTTGTTCTGCAATTCCTACATCAAAAAAGCGCTTTGGAAATTCTTTTCTAAATTGTGTTAGCCCTGTACCATCTGTCATAGCAGCCGTAATAGCAACAATTTTTTCATTTTCTTTTGCTAATTTTACTAAGGCTTCTCCAAAAATTGCAGAATAATCTTTTTCTTTCTTTTTTAGTGGCTTTCCTGTTTCTTTTTCAAAGCTTGAAGTTGCATGAAATTGATCCGGATTTTTTTCAGCAGGTTCATAGCCTTTTCCCTTTTTCGTAATAATATGCACTACTACTGGTTCTTTTTCTCTTTTGGCTAAATTTAATATCCATTCTACACGTTCAATATCATGCCCATCTACTGGTCCTAAATACTTAAACCCTAAATCTTCGAAAAACATATTAGGAAGCATAAGTTGTTTTAAACTATATTTTACTCTTCTTGCTATTTTAATAACAAAAGGTCCAAATTTTGGAATATATTCTAATATTTTTCGAATAAAATTATTAGACTTTTTATAAAAACGTTTCGTACGAATTCTTGTTAAAAAGCGAGAAATTCCCCCCACATTTTTTGAAATACTCATTTCGTTATCGTTTAAAACAACAATTAATCTTGTTTTACTATTTCCTGCATCATCTAAGGCCTCTAGTGCCATACCACCGGTTAAAGCTCCATCGCCAATAACGGCTATTACATGGTTATCTTTTTGTTGTAAATCACGTGCTCTTGCCATTCCTAAAGCTGCCGAAATAGAAGTACTGCTATGTCCTGTATCAAAACAATCATATTGTGATTCTTTTGCTTTAGGAAAGCCAGCAATTCCATGTAATTGCCTTAATGTATTCATTTGCTCACTTCTACCAGTTAGTATTTTATGTACATAAGTTTGGTGTCCTACGTCCCATATAATTTTATCTTCTGGTGTATTAAATACACTATGTAAAGCAATAGTAAGTTCTACTACTCCTAAGTTTGATGCCAAATGTCCCCCTGTTTTAGAAACGGTATCTATAATTTTGTCTCTTATTTCTTGTGCTAATTGTTCTTTTTGTTTTTCTGTTAAATTTTTTATATCTTTTGTTTCTTTTATGGTTTCTATTATTTTCTCTGTTTGTGAAGTGGTTTGTTTTTCTTTTTTCATTTTTAACATTCCTTCTTTTTTATTTGCCTTTCTATCGTATCACATTTTTTTTATTTTTTCTACTAAATATTACAATTTTATTTCTTTTTCATAATTTTCTTGAAAACTTATAGAATATATACTATAATAGAATAGTATAAAATTAGAAAAAGAAAGGATGCTTTTTTATGTTAAAAACGAAGAAAAAATTGTTTTTTGTATTGCTTGTTTTGCTCCTTATACTTTCTACTACTTGTCTTGCTGCTACTACCAGTTCAGAAAGAGCAAAACTAGAAATTGTAGAAAGAAATATTTGTACAATTCACATTAATGATTTTGCTACTTTCGAGAAAAAAATTGTAGATTATGATTTAAACAAAAAAGAATTAACCATCGGCCTACGAATTACGAATGATGCTGAAGTGATTACCAATGCTCCTTATGAAATCGTACTTGTTATTGATAACTCTCTTAGTATGATAGAAAATAAAGTAAGTGGGGATACTACCAGACTAAAAGTGGTTCTTGATTCTGCTAAAACATTAGCTACCAAATTATTAGAAAAACCAGATACAAAAGTGGGTGTTGTTAGTTTTTCTACCTCTACTCATACGAATACAGAAGGAAAACTAGATAGAGAAGGAACTCTTGAAGATGCTACTTTAAGAACTGCTTTAACTTCGAATAGTGCTACTGTTTTATCCTCTATTGAACAAATTTCCACCGACGGTTTACAAGGTGCCAGAACCGATATTGATGCTGGTTTACAAGTTGCTAAAACTTGTTTTTCCGAAGCACAAAATAATAAATATATTATTTTATTAACGGACGGTGTACCAAATACTGCAGTAGGTGGTATTACTTATACCTATTCTGCAGAAACTGCTACGCAAACAAAAGCTACTTTACAAAGCTTAGAGACAGATGGTATTCAAGTTGTTTCTGCTATGATTGGTTTAAACTCTACTGTAGTAGAACCAACCACACAACTTACTTATAGAGCTTTAGCAGAAGAAATTTTTGGAACCCCAGAAGCACCTACTGTAGGTAAATTCTATTATGTTCCAGATAAAGATATTGAAACCTCTATTTGTGAAACTATTTACAGTAATATTGTAGATACTTCTATGAATACTTTAACCAATATTGATATTTGCGATTATTTTCCACAAGAAATTATAGATAACTTTGATTTTAACTATGTTACTTCTCCTAATTTAGGAACAGTATCTCCTACTATTGACTTAGAGAATAATCGTATTGTATGGCATATTGATGAACTAGGACCAAAAACTTCTGGTTATCTTGCCTATAAACTAAGCTTAAAACAAAACATCGACAGCAAAATTATTGACTTAGTATTAAATACAAATAAAAAAGTAGACATTACTGCTAACGAAATAAAAACAGAAGATGGAAGCAATACTTTAACTTCCGATGTTTCTCCAAAAGTAAAAGTAACTATTCCAAAAGACACTACGGTTGCTAAAACAGATATTCCACAAACTGGTTCTACGATTGCACCACTATTTGCTTTTATGGGAATTTGTCTTGTTGCTATTGTTTTAGGAATTCGTTATTATTCGATTAATAAAAAAATGAAGTAAGATAAAAAAAGTTTCTAGTAAAATTTACTAGAAACTTTTTTTATTCTTCTTGTAATTCTGCCTCGATGTTTAATAAACGATTATATTTTGCTACTCTATCAGTTCTACAAGGTGCCCCTGTTTTTATTTGTCCTACATTGGTTGCTACTACAAGATCTGCTATAGTAGTATCTTCTGTTTCTCCAGAGCGATGGGATACAACTGCACGATAGCCATGCTTTTTAGCAAGTTCTATTGTATCTAAGGTTTCTGAAATTGTTCCAATTTGATTTGGTTTAATTAAAATACTATTGGCTATTTTGTTTTGAATCCCCTTTTCTAATCTCTTTTTATTGGTAACAAATAAGTCATCTCCCACTAGCTGTATTTCTTTTCCTAATGCTTCGGTTAGTTTTTTCCATGTTTGCCAATCTTCTTCTGCTAAGCCGTCTTCTATAGAAAAAATAGGATAGGTTCGCACTAAATTTACTAAATATTCTACCATTTCTTCTTTTGTTTTGAAAATATTCTTTTTCCAAAACAAATAACCATCTTTTCCTATTTTTTTAGCTTCTTCTAACATTTCTGTAGCTGCTATATCTAAACTTAAGGCAATGTCTTGTCCTGGAATATAACCTGCTTTTTGAATTGCTTCTATCATGATTTCTATTGCTTGTTCTTCTCCTTCTAAATTAGGAGCAAAGCCTCCTTCGTCTCCTACTGCTGTGCTGTAACCCTTTTGTTTTAGTACTTTTTTCAAGGTATGATAAACCATTACTCCCATTTCCATTTTCTCTCTAAAAGTTTTTCCACCTATTGGCATAATCATAAATTCTTGTATACTCATATTATTGTCTGCATGTTTTCCTCCATTTAATATATTCATCATAGGAGTTGGCAATTCTTTTGCAGAAACACCACCTAAATAGCGATATAAGCTTAAGCCTAAAGAATTCGCTGCTGCTTTTGCTACTGCCATAGAAACCCCTAAAGTTGCATTTGCACCTAATTCTTTTTTGTTTTCTGTTCCATCTAAATCTATTAATACTTGATCTATTTTCGTTTGTTCATATACATTGCTTTTTTTCAGAGCCTTTGCAATCTTTTTATTTACATTTTGTACTGCCTTTGTGACTCCTTTTCCCATTAATCGTTCTGTATCTCCATCTCTTAATTCTATTGCTTCAAAACTTCCTGTAGAGGCACCAGATGGCACCATAGCTACACCACAAAACCCTCCCTCTGTTACTACTTCTACTTGTATAGTTGGATTTCCTCTTGAATCATAAACTTCTAAAGCTTTTATACTTTCAATACCTAAATAATCTTTCATTTTATTTTCCTCCCTTTCTTATAAAGATAGTATTGACAAGCACAGCCATTCTATTCCTAAAATAGGTTAATTTTTCTTTTATTTTTTTAGAAATCTATAGAATTTTTATAAAAAATATGCTATGATAGAAGAGGTTTTTATATTGGGGTATCGCCAAGCGGTAAGGCATCGGACTCTGACTCCGACATTTCCTAGGTTCGAATCCTAGTACCCCAACCAGCAAAATAGCGGCTTTCCTAAATATTGAAAGTCGCTATTTTATTATATACATATCCCTACTTTTTCTTTATCAGGATGCAGAATTACCTATATAAAGTGTTGTTCTGAACGTGATTAATTCGGTTCTATCGTCCGGATCTGCGTAGGTACGACCGCTCGTGTATTCGCTGTCGTAAGTGCATC
>CANRFE010000021.1 GCA_947629805.1 uncultured Clostridia bacterium
CATCTGAAGATGGAGTAAACACTGGAAAATATGTGACTTCTTTTATCGGAGTTGCTCCTGTAGAAAATCCTCAAGTTGTTGTTTTAGTAACTTTGTATAATCCAACTGGAGAAGGTGGACACCAAGGAGGTGGTGTAGCAGCTCCAATAGGAGCGCAAATTTTTGGAGAAGTACTACCTTATTTGGAAGTAGAAAAAGATGGGCAAACACAAGAAGAACAAGGAAAGGAAATAGAAGTGCCAAATGTAGAAGGAAAAACACTAAAAGAAGCAGAAAACATCTTAAAAGAAAGCAATTTAAAAATGGTATTAACACAAGAAAACGAGCAGATTGATAAAGAAAATTTTTTGGTAAAAGAGCAAACACCAAAACCAACCGTAACAGTAAAAGAGGGTAGTAATGTCTATGTAAATTGGTAAAAGAAATGGTATAAAAGGCAAAAGAGGAGGCAAAGAAAAAGAAAATATTGCAATTGCTCTTTGAAAATGGTTTGGATTATGATAAAATAACAAAAAAGAAAAAATGGAGAAAAAAATGGAACAATATAGAGAAAAAATAAGAAGCCTACTAAAAAGCAATAGCATTTTTTTCCTTGGAGTTGCTTTATTTCTTTTTAAGGGAATTTTGCTAAATGGAGTATTACACTTAGAAATAAAAACAGAAGTATTTTTTTATATTTTAGCAGTAAGCATGCTAATTATGTGTCCCATTCTAAATCATAAGGACAAATTTGCATTTTTTTATTTGAATCTTGTTTATGCAATAGTTACCCTGCTTTTATATGCCGATTTTTTATATTATCAGTATTCTACAAATTTTTTGTCTTTGTATCAAATAGGAAACTTAAGATATGCCAAAGAAATAGGAAGTGGCGTACTTACTCTTATACACATAAAAAATATAGTATTATGGTGGCAAGATAACTTGCTAGTGCTTATTTTTAGCATTTTTCTTTGGAAAACAACAAAACCTATGGTATATCAAAACAAACGATTAAAAATTTTTTGTATTGTTGTGTTTGTGTTTTTAAATGTGTATGTGGTAAAAAAAGAAATCAATAACATTTATGTAGAAAAAACGTATAATAAATCACTAATGGTACAAAATGCTTCTATTTATTATTATCATTACGAAGATGCAAAAGATTATGTTTTAAGTATGTTAGGAAAAGATGCGCTAGACGAAGAAAAATTAAAAACTATCTATGAAAAGATCCAAAAAGAAAAAGTAGAAAGTACACCTTATACAGGAATTGCAAAAGATTGTAATGTTATCCTTTTACAACTAGAAAGTTTAAACGAATATATGATTGGAAAAAAAGTAAATGGAAAAGAAATTATGCCAAACTTAAACCAATTTTTTAAGGAAAATATTTATAGCACCGATATGTATAACCAAGGTTTGGGTACAACCGCAGACTCAGAATTTGAAATGGAAAATTCTTTATATCCCTTGGAAAATGGGTATGTATTTCAAAAATATTACAACAATACTTGGTTAGATATTTACACGAGTTTAAGAGAACAAGGGTATTATACTTCTTTTATGCATCCTAATACGAGCACTTTTTGGAATAGAGAAGAAGTGTATAAGAAGGGCTATCATATTGATGAATATCATGATATCCAACAATTTCCAAACATAGAATATGCAGGAGAATTTTATTCCGATGAAGGTTTTTTACAAGAAGCAGTGAAGAAAATGCATCTTTATGAAGGAAAATTTTGTACTACTTTAGTGAGTGTTACAACCCATATTCCTTTTTATTTAACAGGGATTTCTAATTTAGAAGAGAAATTAACTCTTACGAAAGAAGATGTAAAAGACTATGAAGACGAAACATTTCGCAATTATTTACTTTCTTGCAATTTTGTAGATTATGCATTTGGAAAATTTTTAGAAGAATTCAAAGCAACAGGCTTGCTAGAAAATAGTATTTTGGTGGTCTATGGGGATCATGGAGCAGGCAATAACAATGTAGAGGACTTAAAGAAACTTTATGAAGAAAATGCAATGGTTTATACAGAATTGGAAAATACAACAAAAGAAGTACATATTCCATTTGGAATGAAAATACCAGGAGTAACAAAGCAAGAAGAAATAAAAAGAACTTTATCAAAAATTGATATAAAACCAACTATTTTAGATTTGTTAGGAGTAGAAGACAAATTCTCTTTAGGAGAAAGCATTTTTTCTCAGAAAGATGAATCTTTTATTAAAGGTTTAGGCTATATCACAAGTCAAAATTATTATTTGCATGGAAAATACTATCTAAGAGAAACTCTAGAAGAAATAGAAGAAACAGAAGAATTACAAGAAAGGTTACAAAGAATGGAAGAAGAAATTTATTTATCCGATTGTATCATAAAACACAATTTATTAAAAAAATAAAAGAGGAAAAAAGAATTTTTTATAATCAACATAAAGAGGATAAAATAATCTAGGAATCTATTTACAAAACAGGCAAAATATGTTATAATGGGAATGGTATAAAAAAAGAAAAAAAGGGGGAGTTTTAGTGAAAAGAAAGGGGCAAAAGAAAAAAGAAAAGTTACTAATTATAGCAATAATTAGTTTTATTTTATTCTTACTTTTATTTTTATCACTAAAAAATACAGGAAAAAGTATACAGGTTGCTAAAAATAGCCAACCTAAAAAATTAGAAGAAGTTTATTATTTATCCAAAAATACAGAAACAGAAAATATGTGTAAATATCTATCTGATATCAAATATGTAGCAGAGGAGTCTTCGGTAGAGTGGGGAAGCATTACATTAGATAGCAATTTAGAAACACAATATAACAATGGGTTAATTACCCTTATTGTAGAAGGAAAGAAAACCCACTTTTTAAAAGGGGTTTCTGCACATGCTACCTCTACCCTTATTTATGATATTAAAGATTATGACTATGATTATTTTAGTGCTTATATTGGAGTAGACGAAAGTCGTGCAAACAATGGAAATGGTGTTAAATTTTATATTTCTACTTCAACCGATGGAACAAATTGGACCTTAAAAACAGAGGCCAATCCAAGTGCACTAAAAGCTACAGATGAAGCGGTACATGTCAAAGTAGATATTCGAGATGCAAATTATATAAAATTATATTGTAATAATAATGGAAACAATGCATCCGATCACTCTGTTTATGCAGATGCAAAATTATACAAAGAAGGCTATGAAGAAAATCAAGTAGAAGAAGTACCTTTTATTAAAAAAGTAGAAGAATATGATAAAATGCTAAAAAACAAAAGTTTAGAAGAACAGTTAGAAGAAGAAAACGAATTAGTACTTTTACAAAGAACTTTTGTAAATAATGTGGGATATAGTCTTTTACAAGCTATTGTAAATCAACAAGAGGAATATAGAGAAGCAGTAGAATGGTTAATGACAGATTTGGATAATCTTCGTCTTTATGTATTAGGCGGAGAACCAGATGGTGGAAGCTATTATAATTCCATCAAAGAGCTTTCTAGATTGTATAGTGCATACAAAGCAGATTTTGAAGATACCACCCCAACAAATAATAAATGGTATCCAGAACTTACAAAAGGAGAAGTCTATAAAAAGATGGCTATTGCTCTTTCTTTAACCCATGCAACGAAAGTTGGGTATTGGGCACAAATAGACCATCCAAGCAATAGATCCGATTCTGTAAAACGTTATGAGATTTATAAGTATTTATATGATAATAAAAAGTTTGTAGTATCGCAAAGACAAGACCATACACCATGGTTTGAAGCCTTAACGGTGGAAGAAATGCGTTATGTTATGAATAATATTACAGACGATGAAGAGCTTATTTGGTTGAATGAATATACACAAAAAAGAATCAATGAACATCCAAACGAAGAGGAAAAATATTTACAACCACATACCTATATTGCATATATATGGCCAAATTTTGAAAATCCTATTTTCCATAAACAAGAATTAAAAGAACATTGGGATCAATTATTTGAAGGAATCTTTTCTATTTATCATGTAACTTACAGTACAGAAACAGACCATGTATATAAAGCATGGATGAGTATGCGAAATGATATAGAAGAAACAGGAGCCGTTTGTGGTGGTATTTCAAAATTAGGTACACACATTCGTGCAGCACATGGTACACCAGCTTCTGTTATAGGCCAACCAGGTCATGCCGCTATTATTTATTATAGAAAAAATGAAGAAGGAAAAGGATATTGGACAATTGATAACGATGTTTCTGGATGGGCACAATCTGGAAAAACAGAAAGATTAGCCATTAGAATGCCACTAGGATGGGGAAATGATAGCTATGTAGATGGTTATGCTGCAACTTATATTGTATTAGCACAAGAAGCAATGAACGATAATGTAAATTACGAAAAAGCAGAAAAAATTCTAATGACAGCAGGTTTATACGAAGGAGATTTAGAAAAACAAGAACAAATCTATAGAGAAGCCTTAAAGGTACAAAAAATTAATATTGATGCATGGTGGGGCTTAATTAATACTTACAAAGCAAATGATGCAAAAACAGAAGAAGATTATTATAAATTAGCAGAAGAATTAGGGGAAGCACTAATGCCATTCCCATTACCAATGAAAAATTTATTAGACCAAATTGGAGAAAAATTGACAAGTGTACAATATTCTTTCCAATTTACACTTTTGGAAACCAGATTATTAACAGAAGGAAAAACTTATGATTCTACAGAAAGAGTTTTACAACCAGGTATTACAAGAACGGTAGCTACTTTCTTACTTGGTCAAACAGATACTTCTCTTGCTAGTTTCTCTTTTGATGGACTAAATGCAGAAAAAATTGTACTTGCAAGTCGTTACGATAATACAGGAGTTCGTTGGGAATATAGTTTAGATGGAAAACAAACTTGGAAAGAAGTATTTTTCGAAGCAGATCAACCACATAAATGGCAATTAACCGAAGAAGAAATAGAAAGTATAACAGCAGAAAACGATATTTGTATTCATATAGTAGGTACAGATCGTACAAACGATGCGAATATTTATAAAATCGATATAGAAGACCAAAAACCATTAGAAAATGTTTATGCAAATGACTTAGAAAACCGTATAGTGGGAGTAAACACAGATACCTATTGGCGTTATACAGAAAGGGATCAATGGACTTCTTATAGTATAGCTTCTCCAGATTTAACAGGAAACAAAACAGTACAAATAAGACAAGGGGCAACAGGCACAAAATTAGCAAGTTCTGCCTCAGAAGTATATACTTTTACAGAGGACAATCAACCAGAAAAAAGAAGATATATTCGAGTTTCTGATTTAGAGGTACAAGAATATTTAAGTCAATCCATAGATGGCAAGAGACCATTTTATGCACCAAATGCGATTGATGGAAATATGTATACCTTATGGCATACAGACTTCCGATACAATGTCATTACAGAAGGAACAAAACCATTCTTTACCATTAAATTAAACGAACCAAGATATGTGTCTGCAGTAGAATTTATACAGAAAAAATATAAAGACAACGATCCAGATGATATTAAAAGTGTAATCGTTTATGTAAGTATGGATGGAACAGAATGGACCGAAGCAGGAAGAATAGAAAATTGTACAAATTATGGTACAATACAAGATATTACCTTTGCAGAAAGTATCTATGCACAATATGTAAAATTAGATATAGAAACCTATAATATGTTTGCTTCGTTTGCTATGATTAATGTATTTGAAGATGTAACCAAAATAGATAAAACAAAACCAACAGCAGGAATTTATTATAGCACACAAGAGCCAACAAGCAGTTATGTTATTGCAAGACTAGATAACCCAAGTACAGAAATTAAAATTACCAATAACGACGGACATGACACTTATGTATTTACAGAAAATGGAGAGTTTACCTTTGAATTTGAAGATAAAAATGGAAATACAGGCTCTGCAACAGCAAAAGTAGACTGGATTGATAAGAGTGCTCCAACAGCAAATGTAGAGTATCAATTAGATGGAGATAAAAAATTACGTGTTTTATTAGACAGCATTAGCGAAGATGTATATTTGTTAGACCAGGATAATAACAAAATAAGTTATATGGAAGTGAAAGACGGAAAAGTAACGAAAATTTCTTATTTAGATTCTTTAGGAAATGTATATAAAATAACAGAACTAGATGCAGATGGCAATATGCGAAAAGTTACGTATACAAATACTACAGGAAAAGTTCCAACAGTTGCTAGCTATGTTACAACAATAACCAATGGAGAAGTAAGCAAGGAAGAATTCTTAGATGAAAATGGCGTTAGTATAACGCTAACAGAAGAAGAAAAAGAAACTTTAAGAAGATTACAACAAGTAAAAACCAATCCTTTGGAATATACATTTGAAGAAAGTGGAAATTATGAATTCAAACTTCTTGATAAAGCAAGTAATATAGCTTATAAAAGCATAAAAGCAGATTATTTGGAAGATAACAACATTATTGCAAGTGATATTTCTTATGATATTACCAAAGTAACGAATACCAATGTAGTAGCTACAATTAACCCATATATGATAAATACAAAAGGAGAAAAACAAGAAGTCGAAATTATAAACAATCATGCTGCTAATGACCACACATTTGAAGACAATGGAGAATTTGTATTTCAATATAAAGATGCTTCTGATACAGAGAACATAGAAGTAAAAGAGCACAAGGCAAAAGTAGATTGGATTGATAAAATTGCACCAACAGCAAAAGTTCAATATAGTACAAACCAAACAACAGCAGAACCAGTAACGGCAAGTTTAACAGAGGAAAGTGAAACAATCGTTATAAAAAATAATAGTACAAACAGAGACTATACTTTTACAGAAAATGGAGATTTTACTTTCCAAATTGAAGATGCAGCAGGAAATACAGCAGAAGTAATTGCAGCCGTAAATTGGATTGAAGAAAAACAAGAAACTCCAAAGGAAAAAGTAGCAGGAGATATCGATCAAGATAACAAAATAACAACAACCGATCTTCTATTACTAAAAAGACATTTAGTAGCAGGGGAAAAACAAGATTGGATTCTTACAGAAGAACAAAGAAAAGCAGCTGATATCGATAACAACAACGAAATAACGGCAACAGATTTATTGTTAATGAAAAGATTGGTAGTAGAGCAAATAAGTAAACAATAATACGATAGAAAAAAGGAAGGAGAAAAAAATGAAAAATAGAACAAGAGGGAAAAGCATAATTTGTATTCTAATTATTTCCATAGTATTCCTACTTACTACAAAGGTAAATGCACAAAACGATAGTTTTCAAACATCCTTAAGTGTGAATAACACGCAGGCAAAAGCAGGAGAAAGTATTATCGTTACGCTTGCTTTAAGTAATATTGCAATTGAAAGTGGAGAAAAGGGAATTGGTGCTTATACAGCTTATATCGATTTTGATTCTTCTATTTTGGAATATGTGGATACAGATGGAACAGATGAATGGGAAGCTCCATTTTATCAAAATGGATATATTGTAGGAAATACTGGTAATGGGGAAGTTGTAAAAACAGCTCAAAGTATAGGAACCATCACTTTTAAGGTAAAAGAAAATGCAAAATTAGGAGAAACTACTATAAAATTAACAAAATTTTCTGGTTCTACTGCAGCAACAGAAGTAGCTACGGAAGATAGTGCCATTCGTATAACCATTGTAGGCAAAGAAGAAGAAAATGGAAGTCAAGGCGGAAATGGAACACAAGCTGGAGGACAAAGTCAAGGTGGAAGTGGAGCACAAAGTGGAAACACAAACCAAGGCGGAAGTGGAAATGTAGGAGGAAATCCTACTTCACAAAATGGTGGAACCACTAACAGTGGAAGTAGTTCTTATACAGACAATACGAATAAACCAGGTACATTGCCACAAACAGGAAAATCCAACATAGCAATATTCTTAACCATAAGTATATTAGTATTACTAGCAATAGGATTGGTTCTTAAAATTCGCTTACTAAATAAGAAGAAATAAGAAAAGGAAAAATAACTAGAAAGGAGAAAAACGATTTTCTAGTTATTTTTTTGTGCCAATCGGGAAAATAAAATTGCTATTGCGAACAATAGCAATTTATGATATAACTACAAAGGAAGAAAGAGGAGGAAATTATGAGAAAAATAGAAATAACAGATACAGTAAAATATATTGGAGTAGAGGATAAGAACATTGATTTGTTTGAAAGCCAATATCTTGTTCCAAATGGTATTTCTTATAACTCTTATGTAATAAAAGATGAAAAAATAGTAGTAATGGATACAGTAGATAAGAGAAAAACAGAAGAATGGCTTCAAAACTTAGAACAAGAATTACAGGGGAAAGAAGTAGATTATTTGGTAATTTCACACTTAGAACCAGATCATTCAGGAAGTATAGCAAGTTTAGTAGAAAAGTATCCTAACATGAAACTTGTAGGAAATGCTTTAACTCTTAAAATGTTCCCACAATTTTTTGACATTTCTCTAGAAGGAAAACAATTCTTAGTAAAAGAAGGAGATACCCTAAATATAGGAAAACATACACTTCAGTTTTTTATGGCACCAATGGTACATTGGCCAGAAGTTATGGTAACATATGAACAAAAGGAAAAAATATTATTTTCTGCAGATGGTTTTGGAACATTTGGTACTTTAGAAGGAAAAGAAGAATGGAATAGGGAGGCAAGAAGATATTATTTTAATATAGTGGGAAAATATGGAATGCAGGTACAGGCCTTATTAAAAAAGGCAGAAAATTTAGATATACAAATAATATGTCCCTTACATGGCCCCATTTTAAGAGAAAATTTGGCTTACTATATCAAGCAATATGCGAAATGGAGTAGTTATGAACCAGAAGAAGAAGGCGTATTGATTGCCTATAATTCTATTCACGGCAATACAAAAAAAGCGGTGCAAACTTTAGAAAAAATTTTATTAGAGGAAGGTGCAAAAAAAGTAGTTGTTTCCGATTTGGCAAGACAAGATATAACAAAAGTGATTGCAGATGCTTTTACCTATCCTACAATGGTAGTAGCATGTCCTACTTATGATGCTGGTTTATTTCCTCCTATGGAAAAATTTTTACGACAATTGCAACATAAAAATTACCAAAATAGAACGGTAGGAATTATAGAAAATGGTTCTTGGGCACCTGCAGCAGCAAAAAAAATGCAAGAAATCTTAGAACAAATGAAAAAGATTACAATTGTAGAACCAATTATTCATATAAAAACTACTATGCATAAGGAAAATGAAGAAGAAATGAGAAGCTTAGCGAAAGAATTAATAAAAGCAAAATAATCATTACAAATCCGTAATGATTATTTTTTTTGGTAATATAATTTACAAATAAAAACTTTCGGTATATAATGGGTGTGGAAAAATGGAATTTTAGGAGGTATCCTATGCAATTAAAAGAAATTTTAGTTGGAATTGAAGGCTTAAAAGTAAGAGGAGACTTAAACAGAGAAATTACACAAGTAGAAAAAGATTCTAGAAAGATAAAAGAAAATGGCTTGTTTGTAGCTATTAAAGGGTTTGATAGCGATGGGCATGATTACATAGAAAAGGCTATTTCGCAGGGAGCAAAAACAGTTATTTTACAAGAGGGAGTAGAGGTTGCTATTATTAAAAAAATTCCAGCAGAAATAACCGTAGTAGTTGCCAAAGATACAAGATATGCACTTGCTATTTGCTCTTGTAATTTTTATCAAAATCCATCCAGAAAATTCAAACTTATTGGGGTAACAGGCACAAAAGGAAAAACGACGACTACTTTTATGATAAAAAAGATTTTAGAAAAAGCAGGAAAGAAAGTTGGTTTAATTGGAACCATTGCTACTTATATTGGCGATAAAAAATGGGAAGATAGTGATAGAACTACTCCAGAAAGTAATAAATTGCAAGAAATTTTTGCTAAAATGGTAGAGGCAGGGTGCGATACGGTGGTTATGGAAGTATCTTCTCAGAGTTTAAAATTGCATCGTGTAGCAGGTTGTGATTTTGACATAGGAATTTTTACCAATTTTTCAGAAGATCATATTAGCCCAAAAGAACATCCAGATATGGAAGATTACTATCATTCGAAAGTACAATTATTCAAAATGTGTAAAACAGCATTTATTAATGCAGATGATTATCACGTAGCAAAATTACCAAAGTTAGTACCAGAATGCAATATTACCACTTATGGAATAGATAATTTTTGCAATGTTTTAGCAAAAGATATTACAATTACCAATTCGTATGTTGATTTTAAAGTAAAAATAGGAATGAAAAATGAAAGAATAAAAACAGGAATTCCAGGAAGATTTAGCGTATATAATTCTTTAGCTGCTATTTGTGTAGCGGAAAAATTAGGGGTAAATATAGAACAAATAAAAGAGGCCTTAGAAGAAGTACGTGTACCAGGAAGGTCTGAGTTGGTAAACAATAAAAAAGATTTGACAATTATGATTGACTATGCACATTCACCAGAAAGTTTGGAAAATATCTTAAATGCTGTAAAATCTTATACAAGAGGAAGAGTGATTTGTGTTTTTGGTTGCGGAGGAGATAGAGATACGACCAAAAGACCAATTATGGGAGAAATTTCAGGACGTATTGCAGATTATACGATTCTTACATCCGATAACCCAAGAACAGAAGATCCTCAAAAAATTGTAGAACAAATTGAAGAAGGCATAAAGAAAACAAAAGGAAAATATACTGTAATAGTAGATAGAATAGAAGCAATTCGTGAAGCAATTAAAATAGCAGATAAAAAGGATATCATTGTCCTTGCAGGAAAAGGGCACGAGCCATACCAAGAAATCAATGGAATAAAATATCCTTTTGATGAAAGAGTGATTGTAAATAGCATTATAAATGGAACACAAAAATGAGAGAAAAAATAAGGAGAACCAAATGGAATTTCAAGTAAAAGTATTATTTTTATCCTTTGTTTTAACCACATTTCTTTCCTTTATTATGATTCCTATTTTAAAGAAAAGAAAAGTGGGACAAATGGAAAGAGACGATGGACCACAATCGCACCTAAAAAAACAGGGAACACCAACAATGGGTGGTATTGTTATTATTCTTAGTATTATCCTAATTTGTATTGGATTGTACATTTACTATACAAAATACAGGGAAGAACCAGTGATTGCAAAAAATATTTTGCCTTTATTAATTGCCTCAGTAGGGTTTGGCCTTGTTGGTTTTATAGATGACTTCAAAAAGGTAGTCTTAAAAAACACAAAAGGGTTAAGCCCAAAAGCAAAAATGATAGGTTTGTTAATAGTAGCAGTAGGTTACACTATTTATTTAACTAGCATTTTAAAAATAGGAACAGATTTATATATTCCTTTCATGAAGACTAGCATTACTTTACCAATGTGGGTTTATATTCCTTTTGCTATTTTTGTAATGCTTGCTACTACCAATGCCATTAACTTAACAGATGGAATTCATGGACTATCGCGTAGCGTAACGACTATTATTTTAACATGTTTAACAGTCATTGCGATTCTTTTTGATACAAAAGAGGTAACTTTATTCGGAAGTGCTCTTTCGGGAGCTTGCTTAGGATTTTTATTATTTAATTTATATCCTTCTAAAATTATGATGGGAGATACTGGCTCTTTAATGTTAGGTGGGGCAGTAGCCGCTATGGCATTATACTTAAAAATTCCTTTATTGCTAGTGATTATTGCGTTCATTCCAATTTTAGAAACGTTATCTGTTATGTTACAGGTAGCACATTTCAAAAGAACGGGAAATCGCATTTTTAAGATGGCACCATTACATCATCACTTTGAATTATCTGGTTGGAAAGAAAATAAAGTCGTATCGGTATTTAGTATTGTTACTTTAGTAGTATGCGTTATAGGGTTGTTCGCTATATAAAGAAAAAAGAAAGGAAGGAAAGAAGTGCAAAAGAAAGAAACGAAAAAAATACAAAAAAATCAGAAACCATTTGATTTTACACTATGTATTATTATATTTCTCTTATTAGCTTTAGGAATTGTTATGGTACTTTCTGCTAGTGCACCATATTCCCTTTCTACTACAGGTAGTAGTTATACCTATGCAATCAATCAAATGAAATTTGCTGTAGTAGGAATTTTCTTGATGTTTTTCATTTCTAAAATAGATTATCGTATTTATAAAAATTTTTATAAAATAGCATATATAATTTCTATTCTTGCTCTTGTTTCTGTGGCCCTTCCTGTTATTGGTGTTACGAGAAATGGAGCAACTCGTTGGGTAAATTTAGGGTTTGCTACTTTTCAACCTTCTGAAATTGCCAAAATAGGTTTAATTATTTTTTATGCAGGATATTTAACAGAACATAAGAATGACTTACCATTTTTTTGGAAAGGTTGTATTAAATCTTTTTGCTTTTTGCTTCCTCCTATTGCTATTTTGTTCTTTTTACAAGATCATTTGAGTGCTATTGTCGTAATTGCTAGCATTGTTTCTATTATGATGATTATGGCAGGAACGAAATTAAAACATTTTTTAAGTATTGGTATAACAGGAGGGTCTTTAGCTGGAATAGGAATGCTTTTATTAGCAACTTTTACAGAAAAAGGAAAGTTTCGTATTGCAAGGTTA
Organism: uncultured Clostridia bacterium; assembly: GCA_947629805.1. GTDB lineage: Bacteria > Bacillota > Clostridia > TANB77 > CAG-508 > UMGS1663. The sequence goes on from CANRFE010000021.1 coordinate 12,563, forward strand.
ATGACCTTTTTAGACCCATGGCAGGATCCAACCGATACAGGATGGCAAGTAATTCAAGGACTTTATGCTATTGGTTCAGGAGGACTTTTTGGAGTAGGTTTAGGGCAAAGTAAACAAAAATATTTATATATACCAGAACCCCACAACGATTTTATTTTTGCCATTATTGCAGAAGAGCTAGGTTTTGTTGGCTGTGTTGTGGTAATTAGCTTGTTTGCCATTTTTATTTGGCGAGGAATTTTAACTGCTATGAAGGCACCCGATTCTTTTGGAAGTTTAATTGCAGTAGGAATTACCTCTTTAGTAGGAATTCAAGCTATTATTAATATTGCAGTTGTTACCTCTTCTATGCCAGCAACAGGAATGTCCCTTCCTTTCTTTAGTTATGGGGGAACTGCACTCTTAATTTTGTTATGTAGTATGGGGATATTATTAAATATTTCTAGAGCAGGTTCTAAAGTGTAAATGGATAAAAGGAGAAGAAAATGAAAGTAATAATAGCAGCAGCAGGAACAGGGGGACATATTAACCCAGGGCTTGCCATTGCCAACAAAATAAAACAAGAAGAAAAAGAATCAGAAATCCTTTTTATTGGAACAAATCGTGGCTTAGAAAAGGATTTAGTACCAAGAGCAGGGTATGAACTAAAAACAATTGATGCGTATGGCCTAAGTAAAAAAATTTCTTTCGAGAATATAAAAAAGATGATAAAGACCATAAAAGGGTATGGAGAAGCAAAAAAAATTATAAAAGAATTTCAGCCAGATGTTGTCATTGGAACAGGTGGTTATATTTGTGGTGCTACTATTTTAGCAGCACACAACTTAAAAATACCAACCATGTTACATGAAAGCAATGCTTTTCCTGGAAAAGCAGTAAAAATGCTTGCAAAAAAAACCGATTGTATTTTAGTTTCTTTTGAAGATGCTATTTCCCGTATTAAAAATGCAAAGAAAATAGTGTATACAGGAACTCCTATTAAATTAAGAAAACAAGAATATAGCCAAGAAGTGCAAGAAGAAATGAAGAGAAAAATAGGGTTTGATACTAAAAAACCAATCGTTTTAGTATTTGGTGGAAGCCAAGGAGCACAAGCTATTAATGAAACTATAGTGGGAATTGCAAAAAAGAAATTAAATCAAGACTATCAAATTATGTGGGCAACAGGACCAAAACAATATGACGAAATAAAAGAAAAAATGGAACAAGAGGGTATACCAATGCATTCTATAACAAACATGAAAATAGTTCCTTATATTTATAATATGGAAGAAATTATGAATTTAGCAGATGTTATTGTGGCAAGAAGTGGTGCTATGACCATTACAGAAATTTCAAATTTAGGAAAGCCTTCCATTTTAATTCCTCTTCCTAATGTTAGCAATGACCATCAACTCTATAATGCAAAAGTATTAGAAAAAGTAAATGCTGCAAAAATTATATTAAATAAAAATTTAACAGCAGATAAACTACATTTAGAAATTAGTAATATTGTTAGTTATCCACAAGTTATGCAAAAAATGGGGAAAAATGCACAAAAAATTG
>CANRFE010000022.1 GCA_947629805.1 uncultured Clostridia bacterium
CAATATTACAATTATGTTACATTTATGTTAAATTTTAAAAAACCTATTGTCTTTTTTACTTTTTTTGGTATAATAAAAAATGTAAATACAAATAGCAATGGTTGTAAGAGGTTGGGAAATTTGAGTTATTTACTTATTAGGCTTTGGCGATTTTGCTTTTATCATTAATTATTTAATATTAACTTGCAAGAAATAATTAATCATAATAAAAATCGCTTATTTTATTATATGGGTTGCTACCGAATAGCAAGAATAATCTATATTATAGATTAAGAGGTATTTATGAATAAAGTCGAATTAATGGGAAGATTAACGAAAGATATTGAACTAAAAACAATGAAATCAAAAAAGAAGAGTGAAAAGAGAAAATATGCAAAATTTACTTTAGCAGTTCCAAGAAAAATGAATAGAGAGGAAACAGATTTCATTGATTGCGTTGCATTTGGAAAAGTTGCAGAAGTAATCAAAAAATATGTAAGTAAAGGATTGAGAATTATTATTATAGGTAGTTTGCAAATATCAAGTTACGAAAATGACGAAGGCGAAAAAAGAAAATCAGTTTCAATTATTGTAGAAGATTTTTATTTTGTAGATTTTAATAAAGATATTGATGAAGATGAAGACGAAGAAGATGAAGAAGATTCAAAAAAGAAGAAATCTAGTAAAAAGAAATCAAGCAAGAAAAAAGACGAGGACGAAGACGACGAAGAAGATGAGGACGAAGACGACGAAGATTTACCTTTCTAATAAGTGAGGTGGTATAAGTGACAGAAGAACAATTTTATAATCAATTGAAAAAAGAAGTTAAAAGAGCGAATCAGCGTCTAGTAAGATTAGAGCGAAAATTTGGAGAAAATAAGTGGGCAAGTAAAAAATTAAGAGATTATTTGGATACAGAAAAATTGAACGCATGGACAAAATCTTCAAGGGTAAGAATTAATAAGTCAATGAGTTTTGAACAATTAAAAGCAATAGAAAAACAAGTTGATAAATTTTTAAAGGCTAGAACTTCAACTGTAAGAGGTGTGAATTTACAAATAAAAATGATAAAAGGCGGATTTGAGAAAAATCTTGATATATCAAAAGAGGAAGCTGAATCAATTTATCAAGCATTTGAAGACGATTTATTGAAGTGGATTTTTCAATATATAGAGCCGTCTGAATTTTGGGCGATTATGCAAGAAGCGAAAGAATATCATTATACAAAAACAAAATTTATCAATACAATTAAACAATATATAGATTTTGGAAATGATTTAGATATTAAAGAAAAATTAATTGCAATATATGAAAGATATGTTTGATATGATTAGTTGGAAAAAGTATAAATCTATTGAATGGAATATAATTAAAGGAAAAAGAAAACAATATATTTGCAATGATATTTTTACTTTTGATATTGAAACGACTTCAATTATTAAATTAAATGGAAATTATTATGAAGCAAATAAATATAAGGATTTAACAAAAGAAGAACAAAAACAATGTGAGTTTATGTCTTTTATGTATATTTGGCAATTTAGTATTAATGATATAGTATATTATGGTAGAACATGGAAGGAATTTAGACAATTCATAGATAAATTAGAAATTGACAACCCTTATAAAAAAATTGTATTTGTTCATAATTTATCTTTTGAATTTCAATTTTTGCGTGGAAATTTTAATTTTTATGATGTTATGGCTAGAAATGTAAGACATGTAATGAAGGCTAATTTGAGTGATTATAATATTGAATTTAGGTGTTCATTTATGATGACGAATTGTGCATTAAAAATTTTACCTGATATTTATAAATTACCGATTAAAAAATTGGTTGGCGATTTAGATTATAATAAAATTAGAACTTCAAAAACAAAATTGACTGAAAAAGAATTGAAATATTGTGAATATGACTGTTTAATAGTATATTATTATATTAAACTTGAACTTGAAGAATTTGGAAATGTAGATAGAATACCTATTACATTAACGGGTCATGTTCGTAGAGAATTGAGAAATTTAACAATTACTGACTGGAATTATAGAAAAAAAGTAAAAAAAGCTGTAAATGTAAATCCTCATATATACAATTTATTATTAGAAGCATTTTCTGGTGGTTATACTCATTCTAATTGGATTTATACAGATGAAATAATAAAAAATGTTGATAGTTTTGACTTTACTTCGTCTTATCCATTTGTAATGCTTTCAAATAAATTTCCTTCTACTGCTTTTCGCAAATGTAATATAAAAACCGAAAATGATTTAATTTCTCGTTTCGCTTATATTTTGGTAGTTAAATTTAAAGATATAAAGACGAAATATTATAATAATTTCATTTCATTGTCAAAATGTAGAAATATTAGGGGTGGAAGATATGACAACGGAAGAATTATTGAAGCAAAAGAATTAGAAATGACTTTAACTGATATTGATTTTAAATTTATTTTGAAGTCATATAATTGCAAATATGAAATTTTGGAAAGTTATTATTCTATTTATAATTATTTACCTGAAACATTTATTAATTTTATTTTAGATAAGTACGAGAAAAAAACAAAATTAAAAAATGTTGTAGGAAAAGAAATTGAATATTCAAGAGAAAAATCAAATTTCAATTCTTTGTATGGTATGTCTGTTACAAATACTATTCGAGATGAAGTAATATACGATAATGAAAAAGGCTGGTCAACAAGAGAGCTTGAAAATATTGAAATTTTAATGATGCTACAAGACGAAAAAGCGAAATCTTTTTTGTCTTTCGCCTATGGTGTATGGGTTACTGCGTATGCTAGAAATAATTTATTAGAAAATGTTTTAAAATTAGACAATTATGTTATTTATTGTGACACAGATTCAATTAAATTAAAACAGGGTTATGACATAAATGTAATAAATGAATATAATACAAAAGTTATAAAACATTTAAAAAAATTATCAAAGAAAATGAATATAAAATTTGATAGATTTAGTCCAGCAGATATTAAAGGAAAAAAACATACATTGGGACTTTTTGAGAAAGAATATACTTCAAAAAATAATACGAAATATACTTATAAAGAATTTATAACACAGGGTGCTAAAAAATATGCTTATAAAGATTTTGAAGATAATATTCATATAACTGTAAGTGGCGTTCCTAAAAGACGGAGCAACTGCACTAAAAGGAGATTTGAATAATTTTAAGGATAATTTAGTTTTTAATTTTGAAGATACAGGAAAAAATTTATTAATATATAATGATTTTCAAGAATTTTTTGAAATAAAAGATTTTAGAGGAAAAATAGCTAAAATAGAGGAAAGAACTGGAGCTTGTCTTGTTCCGACAACTTATGTTTTAGCAAAGTCATTAGATTATACTACTACATTACAGGAATTGTCTTCTAATAGAGCAAAATATAAGGAATAAAATTTGACAATAAAAAATTTATTTGTTATATTAATTTAAAGGGGGATTTTGTTATATGGCTATATTGGATTTAGTTGGAAATGTTGCATTTCCTATTATAGCTTGTTTAGGTATGGCGTGGTACGTAAAATATATAACAGATAATAATTATAAAGAAACACAAAGATTAAACGAGCAACACACTAAAGAAATGCTTGAATTCAAAGATGAAATGAAAGAAGCATTGAATAATAATACACAAGCTATAAATCAGTTATGTAATATGTTAAGGGAAGGAGGGAAATAATAATGAAAAGAAGCAAAGAAGAAATCAAAAAAAGAATATCCGAAGAAATTACAGACAATGAATTGTCTATCAGTTTATTAGAGGACATTGAAGATTCAATGCAAGAAGGCGAATCAACAGACATTAAAGAATCAACTGAATATAAAGATTTGGAAAACAAATATAATGAATTAGTTGAAAAATACAAAGAAAGATTTTTAGAGCCTATTGAAAAGGAAACAAAAGAAAAAGAAGAAATTGACGAAACAAACAAAGGTTTGGAAGAAAAAAAAGAAATTGATATAAAGGAGATATAAAAGAATGGCACAGATTAAAACTTCAAAAATAGCAGTAAAAAATTCTGCTGAATTATTAAGTTTCATAATTAATCAAACACCCGAACTAAAAGGAAATATTGACTTGCCTGTGCAAGGCGAATCATTAGTTCCAATAGGTAAATTAATTATGAAAAATGAAAGATATAAAAATGCTTTCTTAAATACAATTAATGTAATAGGTTTAACAATAATAAATAGAAATTATTGGGACAATCCATGGGAAATATTTGCAAATAAAGGAACTTTAAATTTTGGACAAACTGTTAGAGAATTGCTTGTTGATATTGCAAATGTTTATGATTATAATAAATTTGCAAATAATACAGTTCATTTTTTAGAAAATGTTATCCCAAATGTATTTAATTATTTACACGAATTAAATTTTCAAAAATTCTATAAAACAACTACAAGCGACGAACAAATGGCAATGGCTTTTACTACAGATACAAGTTTATTTGATTTTGTTGAAAAGATTGTTTCTTCATTATATGAGGGATTAAAATATGACAAATATATCGTAGATAAATACCAATTATGTAGACGAATTGTAGACGGTACTTTGACAAGTATTAAAATTAATAATTATGATACTCTTTCTCCTAGAAAAAGAGTAGCTTTCATGAAAAATGTATCTAATTTAATGGGATTTAGGAGTCCAAATTATAATCCCGCTGGCGTAAGAAGGGCAACAAGTTTTGAAAATCAAATATTAATAATGAATACAGATTTTGAAGCTGATATGTCAACTGATGTTTTAGCAACTTCATATTTTAGAAATGACGCTGAATTTAAAACAAGAATGGCTTTGATAGACGGATTCAATAATCATGATGACGAAAGATTAAAAATATTATTAGAATCAGCATATACACCATTTACTAAAGATGAACTTGAAGCATTGTCTAAAGTTCCTGCGGTAATAATTTCTGAAGACTTTTTCCAAGATTATTATTATGCGCTTGACAATAGCGAAGGTGATACTTCAATGGAAGCTAACACAAAGAAAACAGACTTCTATAACCCTGAAACATTAAAAAGAAATCATTGGTTACACGCATGGCTTGTAATTTCTACTTCTCCATTTGCAAATGCTGTATGTTTCACGCAAGATACACCTGCAGTTACAAAAGTTACTGTCAACCCTTCTACAAGTACAATTTCTGCTGGAAATCAAGTTCAATTATCAGCAACAGTAACAACAACTGGATTTGCAAATAAAGCTGTTACATGGGATATAACAAAAGAACCTGACAAAGCAGAACACCCAGTTACAGTAGATTTGAATGGATTAGTAAATATCCCTGCTGGTACACCTACTGGCGAAGCTAATATTGAAGTTACAGCAACCTCAATTTATGACAAAAACCAAACAGGAAAAGCTACAATTACAGTAGCATAAAAAAGGAGTTAAAAATGGGAAATAAATTAGTTAATTCTCAAGTTACTAATTTTTTAACTTATCAATATTATATGAGAACATGTAAAGTATTAGCTGAAAATGTATTTCAATTTGATAAATTACCAAAATTCATTGATAAAGGATTTATTAATAGAATTTTAGTTAATAGGGGAGCAATAGCATTTTTTTATGATGAAGTAATGGGACTTTTGGCTTTGCCTTTTACCTCTACTGGAAAAAGAGATGTTTACGGAAGACCTACACAAATAACAGTTATAGGACAAAACGGATATAACAGAACACTTAAAAGAGATGAATTTGTAATAATGTACGATAATAACGGCTATTATCCATTAATTATTGATATATACGGATTTGCTGAACGATTAGCCATAGACACTAGAACAATAGACGTAAATATTATCCAGCAACGTACACCTAGACTTTGGCAATGTAAACAGGGACAAGAGGCAACACTTAAAAGAATTTTAGATGAAATAGACGGATTTTCTGATTCAATAATGAGTTATGGAAATTTTAATACAGATGATGTATCAATGATTTTTAATCCAGCACCATTTATAGCAGACAAAGTAAGAGATGAAAAAACTAATATATGGAATGAATTTCTTTGTCATATAGGAATAGCAAATGTCACTTATGAAAAGAAAGAAAGACATATTACTGACGAAATTATGGCTATGCAAGGCGGAACTATTGCTTCCCGATTTACTCGATTTGATACAAGAAAAACAGCGGTTGACGAAATAAATGAAAAATTTAATACAGCATTAAAAGAAAAAATTACTGTAGGATATTATGACGGAATACCGACAACAGATGAAACTGAAAAAGAAGAAAATGAAGACGAAGAAGGGGGAATTGTTAATGATTAATAATTTTATATTATTTCCATTTGTTCCTTCAATAAAACCTATGCGACCACCTTTATTAGTTGATTTAATGAATTCTATTGTTAATTTTGACAAAGAAGATAAAATCAAAATTTCAAAACTTGCAGAAAATGCAAGAACAAAAATTTTTGATTTTGATTATGTCTTATCTTCTAAAGTTAATAAAGAAGAATTTGAAAAAAAAATATTAAATCATTTTATAATGAGGCGAATAGGTTATGAAACCTATACAGCATGGCACATTGCTTTTGAAAATAAAATTACAGATATACTTCCTGAATATAATTTAATGTTTGATTCACTTGATAATTGGAATCTATTTGACGGGGGAATAACTGAAAGAACAGGAACAGACGATACAAAAACAAATACAGAAAATTCTCTTTCTTCATCTTCTGAAACAAATACAACTTCTGACAATAGATTCTCTGATATGCCTCAAAATCAAATTAGAGATATAAAATCTGGCGAGTATGTTACAGAATATACTTTTAATGAAAGTAATGGAAAAGATAATTCAAAATCAAATGGAAATTCAAATACTATTAATAATAAACAATATAAAGAAACAGTAAAAGAAACATTACAAAATAAAATTCAAGCGTATAATGAGTTTAAAAATAATTTGAATCATATTTATAATATGATTTATGAAGAACTTGAGAATTTGTTTTATCAAATTATTGATTAGGAGAAAATAAAATGAATGAATTTAAAAAACCGACAAAAGTAAATTTTTTCTGTTATAATAAATATAATTTTCCTTTTATTGAAGATACTTTTGAAGCATTAGACACATATACAATTCTTTGTCAAATAGTCAAATATTTGAATCAAGTTATTGAAAATTTGAATATTAATGAAGATAATATTGAATCATTATATACAGATTTTAATAATTTCAAAAATTACGTAGAGGAATATTTGAGTCATTTCGATATAAATAAGATAAATCAACAAATTGAAGAGAAATTTCAAGAAATTGAACAAAGAAATCAAACAGAATTTGATAATATGAACGCAGAAATTGAGAAATTAAAATTGCAAGTAAAAAATGATATAGATAATTTAAAACTTGAAGTTAATAATAAAATGCTATTCATATTGGAATATGTAGATTCAAAAAATGATACTTTAAAAATTTATGTAGATGACGAAATAAAAAAATTACGTGAAGAAATAAGACAAATAACATTTGATAAAGTAAAAATTATAAATCCAGTTTTTGGAACGGAAGATAATATTCAAAATGTAATAAATGATTTATATATATATCTTCGATATGGTGGAATTACTGTACTAGATTTTGATGTTACAGCTTTGACTTGCAGAGAATTCGAAAATTTGAATTTGACTGCATTAGAATTTGATTTATACAGTAAATATAAAATTAAATTCGATTTAATTCACAATATGTATTCTCCATTTACACGGAGAATATACACCAATTACAGATGTAATTATCAAATTAGCTGAATTACATCAAAACGGAATTACTGCACAAGAATTTGACAATCTAGAATTGACAGCAGAAGGATTTGACTCAAAAAATATTACAAGTTATGAATTCGATTGGAACGGAAAAACTGTTCTAGTCGCATAAAATAAATTTAAAAAGGAGATAAAAAAATGAGTTATACAAATAAGACACCCAATTATGAATTACCTCAATATGTAGCAGATGATAAGCCTACATATTTAGGCGACTTTAACGGAGCAATGAAAAAAATTGATGAAGTATTAAAAACAAATGAAGAAAAAGCAATAAATGCTGAAGGTATTGCAGAAGCAAGCGACGCAACAGCTAAACAAGCTTTGCAAGTAGCAAATGAAGCAAAAAGCGAAATTACAGGAGATGTTCAAACTGCTTTAACAAATGCACAAGAAGCAAAACAATTAGCACAAACAGCAAATACAAATGCAAGTCAAGCTAAAACAAATGCAGACAGTGCAATTACAATAGCAACTGAAGCACAAGATGAAGTAGGCGGATTTGATGAAAGAATTACAACGGCTGAATCTACAGCACAAGACGCAAAACAAACAGCTCAAAGTGCAAATACAACTGCAATTCAAGCAAACAGTAAAGCAGAAGAAGCGCTTTCAAAAATTGCGGGAGAAGGTAGCGACGGATTTTCTTCGATAAAAATTGAAAAAACTGAATCAAATACATCTGTTCCCGACGGACAGAATAAAGACATTTTAACAATTGATGTTGAAAAATCAAAGAAAATAAATTTATTGCTTTTTGTTAATGCTGAAAATCGTTCATCACTAAAAACTGCAACAGTTAAAGTAAATATAAAAGGCTCAACAGACGGAAGTGGATTTTCTGATTTAACTAATTTTAGTTTTATCCGTCCAATTCAAACAAATATGGTACAAACTGAATTAATTGGAGATACATTCACAGGTTATTCACAAATTAAATTCAATGTTGAAAGTAGTGGAGATTCTAATAATATAGGAATTAAAGCTATGGTAATAAGTACAACATCAGCTGAAAATTAAAAATAATAAAAAATTAGCACTCTAGTAATTAGAGTGCTATTTTTATTTGTTATTTATATCATAATTTCCAATATTATTATGATTGTGCCATATTGTAACCCCTGAACGTGCTATTTTATTAATTTCATCTAGTGAATTAGCTGGTACTTCACCATAAGCAAAATTTTCTCCAGTTCCTATTTCGATATAATTAAATGCTGGACGTCCAGTAATATTAGGAATTTTTACTCTGTTTATTTGATAACCGAATCTTGTAAAATAATCATCAATTATTTTCAAAAATTCAACTCTACAACGCATTGCTTTATATGTTATAGTATTTCTTCCTGAATTGAATACTACGTCAGCTGTATTTCCCCCTCCCTGAATCTCTGGTAATAATTGAGCTTGATAAAAACTACCAATTAAACCACCAATTTGGCTTGCTAAATTACTTCCATAATTAATACTAGAGCCGAACTACATCTTTACTTCCTGATACACCTATTCCACCTGTAACTGCACCAAAACCAATTGAGGCTATTTGTGTAGGAATGTTTATTGCTTGCTGTGTTAACCAATTTGTATAGCTATCACTAGACCAACTGCACGTAGGAAATTTACCTACGGGAATTGTGTCGTCGTCGTCAATTTCCATTCCTTTATAGTTAATAGGTACTACACGTCCTGATACCCCTATATTAAATGAAAGTTCTGTTTGCAATATCGCATTTTCTTTATCTGAAAATTCTTCATATTTATATATTCCATAATTTCCGTTATTGTTTGATACTAATAAATAATTATAAGGGTAACAATATAATTTATTATTTTTTGGCTTGTAATCTTGCCAATTATATTTTTTTTCAAATGGTATTGTATATTTTTTGCTTTCGCCTGAAAATGACATAGTATAAAAACTATGTGTTCCAGCAAAAGTTGTTTCGTAGTTATGTTGCTCTAAATTTGGTAAATCCAATAAAATATTAGGTATAATGAACATATCTCTAATATCTGCTGAATGACCGTCAACACCAGTCTGCAATATAAAAGCAACTAGCTCAATCCAACCTGAATCATTATTTCTGAATAAATAAGCATTTGTACCAAAAATTGAGCCGTTATATACTGCAATTCCATTATAACCTGTTTTGTCCTCTGGATTCCAAGCTGATAATACACATATCCAACTATTAAGAGTTAAACCCCCGTCAATTACACTACTTATACAGTCTACCTCTCCAACTGACAAATTTTCTTCTACACGATTTGCACCTATTGAATCATCTGTTACGTGTTCACGTAATGTATAGCACGGCTTAAACTCTAACATATCAAACCAAGTCGCCCAATTATCAATTTCAAATGAAATATCTGTCATTTGATTTGAATAGAATTTTATTTCCGTAATAAATGCAAAAAACCATTTATTTGCGTAATTTGGATTTATGAATGCGATATAATTTGCTGTAAGACAATCATTATAACTAAAATTTACTCTAATTTGTTTGTCGCTTTTATTAATAAATGTATAGTCATCTGCTTGTGCAACAAAATGTTCGCTATCTCTCATAAGTCCTAGTAATTCACTATTATTATAATTTAATACGTTTTTGTGTTCTCTATCTAATAATATTTTTTTAGCTAATATAATTTGTGCATTATAAGTTGCCATATAAATTTATTCTCCTTTCTATCTTTTAATATTAAAATCAATTGCTTGTTTAAAATCGGTTCCTGTTAAATCATCTGAATAAAATATATTATTCTCTCTAAATGTATCTAATATTTTTTTAATTCGATTATTATTAATTGAAATATTATATATATCTCTTTGCCAGTTTCTCTCTTCTTTTATTTTATCTGAAAAAACTAATATATTATTTGAAAACTCATTATGATACGGGTAAATAAACCATATTAAATTTTGTTTATCTTCAATTAATTCTCCTATGAATCTAAATCCTGAATAATCAAAACCAATTCTATATAATGTATTATATAATTTTTTAGATTTGTCTAATTTTGGCTGTGGCTCTGATTGCCAAGCACCCGAATCAATCATACCTTTTGCATTTCCAATTGCAAGTTTTTTTCCACCTGAAGACTTGCAATATTCAATCGCCATTTTGAATTTTGTCCCGTCATTATCTATATTAATAGTTCTAATATCTCCCTGCTTCATTTCTCGTATTGTATCTTGTAAATTCCATTCCTGAAGATATGGACAAACTCTTGAAATAGTATTTCCTACCATATATAATTTTGTTCTACCCTCTTTTCTATCAATTGTTGAATAAAATGTCATTAATTTTGAAGGCTCTTTCGAAATATAAACACCTCTTTCCATAAATTCTTCAAAAATAATTCTGTCAACATCTAAAAATGACGCTCCTGAAAAATGCTGTTCTCCTGATAATGCTATAATATAACCTATTTTTTCTCCTCTCGTTACTTTCATTTTGTCGTCTACATTAGCAAAAAATACTTCTTTTCGATATACTGTAATTGTATTATATTTTCCCTCTGTAATTTTTTCTATATCTATATCACTAAAGTATTTCTCTATCCATAAATTCGTAATATCACTTTTCCAGCGACGAAGTATAATAAATCGCTTATGATTATTAATATAATTATAAATTGCTTCTTTGTGTTTAACTTGATAGCTTTTTCCATTTGATTTTTCGCCAAAAATCAAATTAAATAACGCATTTTCTTTATTAATATTATCAATATTATAATGAATCTGTTTTAATTCTGCCACTTGCAAGCACCTCTCTTATTTTATCTGTAAATATATTAATTAAGGTTGTATATGAAGTAATTTTATTTGAAATAATTATTTGATATTTTTTATTGTTAATATTTAAGGTAATAATCGAATTTTCTTCGCTTAAACCTTTTTTAACTGATATTTTTATATAAATATTATATTGAATAAATCGTTCATTTAATCGATTTTCTATATATCTATAATCTGATTTTTTCATGATAATTTTCTCCTATTTCTTATTACTCTTGTAAAAATAGCCCATTTGAATTTTTTTTCTTTAATAAATGATGATATAGGTGGCGAAGGTGGAGAAGGTGGCGAAGGAGCTTCGCCAGAATAATTTATAATCAAATTGTCTTCATTTGGTATTCCTAATATACTACATGGATTTATAAAATTACTACAATTCCAGCTTGCTGTACTAGAACATTCCAAATGCAAATGAGGACCTGTAACATTTCCCGTCGCTCCCATTTTACCTAATACAGTATTTGTATCTACTCTTTGACCTACTTGAATTGAATTATTACTTCCAAGCTCTAAATGACAATATCTCCAAAATCTTCCTGAATCTGACCTAAATTGAACTTGTATTCCTAGTTTTTCGCCTAGCTCTTTTTTTACAAAATTTACTGTTCCTGATTCTACTGCATAAACTTCTCTATCACTTGTCTTTGTTACAATATCAACTCCCGTATGAAATTTACATGTATACCCTGAATCTGCTATTCCATACGGGTAAGTAATTTGAGCTTGAGTATGAAATGGGCTATTATTGATTGTAACTTCTGCCATTTATTTTACTACCTCGCTTTTCTCAACCCAAAATTGAATATTTGCGTCCTCGACTGCGTCACAATTTACTTGTAAACGATTTTCTTCAACCCAGTTAACATAAACTGACATTGAAGTATTATCTTTTGAAACTGATGAAGCAAAAACCCAAAATTGCTTTTTATTTATCTCAATTAATTTTTCTCCTGTTCTTTCTGCCCCTGTAAATTTAATTTTTACATTTACGCGTTCTCCTATTTTATAATCTTCTATTTGATAATTTTCTGTATTATACACACCAATTTTATTAGGTATACCCATATAATCAGCCGGATTCACATTTTGACCGTATTCATTGCATACTTTTCTTATTTCGAAGTGTAAATGTATTCCTGTTGCATTTCCAGTTCTTCCCATTATTCCTATTATTGTTGCTCTATTTACTGTTTGACCCTGTTTTACTTTAATTTGTGATAAATGACAAAACCAATGAAATAGACCACTTTCGCCAGATTTTACTACTACATAATTTCCGTATGATTTTGAATAACCTCTTGTATATACGAATCCGTCACAAGTTCCATATATCAACCTATTTTTTGAATATAAATCAATTCCTGTATGATGACCTGCTATCCATTTATTTCCTTTCTTTCCATATTCACATGTTACATTGAATTCTCCGTGTTAATGGTATATTTGTCATAATTTTTTTCCCCCTTTAATATAAATCCAATGACGCTTTCAATGCGTCATTTATTTTGTTTTTTTCTTCCGCTTTTACTATAGATGTTATGTATAGACAATTTGATTGATTAATTGTGAATATTTGCTCACATAATACAACTGAATTATTATATCTAATATCTACGTGAGTAGGTAGATATTCCTTTTTATGCCTTGTCGTCAATGGACACACAAGTAATATATTAGAATAAAAATTTCCTATATCATTTGAAATTACTACAAATGGTCTATTCAATCCCTGTATATTTTTTTCATATTTATTATTTCCTTTAATATATATTATATCATATTTTCTAAAAATCATTGCATTATTTCTCCTGTAAGTAAATCTACCAATGAACAAAAATGCTTTTTGCATAATTTAATAAATTCATTCAATATTTTTATTCCTCTTTTTGTCTTCTTAATTTCGATTGAATAATCATTTTCACTAGAAAAAAATTTTACTTCATCAAAATACTCTATGTAATATATTTTTTTCTTTATTCTTTTTTGTTTATGTTTCATTTTTTATCTCCTTCATTTTATTTAATTCTATTTCTAATTTTTGATTCGCTTCTTGTTCCAATCTCAATATATATTTATTACATTCTATTTCTTTTGTCAATCTTACATTTTCTGAAATCAATCTCAAATTGCTATCTCGTAGCTCTTTTATCTCTCTTTCATAACTTTTCATATTCTCAAATAATCTCCTTATATTTTATTATATACTCTGATATAATCTCCTTTCAAAACTTCTAAACAATCGTAAATTGTAACATTTTTATTGAATAATACTCTATGCTCAAAGCTATTATCAATAATTCCTTTCTTTTCTATGTATTTTTTAGTAAATTCTATTAATTCATCTTTATTTTTGAATTCTCTTGAAGTTCCAATGTAAACTTTTTTCAACAAAATTTTCATATATTATCACTTCCTTTCCTTAACTTTATTATACCAAAAAAAGTAAAAAAGACAATAGGTTTTTTAAAATTTAACATAAATGTAACATAATTGTAATATTG
>CANRFE010000023.1 GCA_947629805.1 uncultured Clostridia bacterium
GGTGTAGGATTAACAGTTATATTAACCGTAGGAATAGTAAGAGTTGCACCCGTATTTGTAGCAAGACCACTAGCAATGAATCCAGATAAAGAAACAGCTTGAAGAGGTCTAAAAGAAAGACTAACACTAGTAGCTGTCACATTTGGATCTTGACTCCTTCCACTAAATTTAATAATTCCAGGAGTTGAAGTAGAGTCCACATTTATTTCTTGTAAAGAACATTGAACAGAATCTGTCATAAATTGAAAAGCATTTGAATTGTAAGTTAATTGAAATTGAATTTCGTTAGCTGGTAAATCTAAAACTAACATAATATCAGCAGTTTCTATTGTGTAAATTGCTAATTTTTTAGCAGTAAGAATTGCGTTATTTGATTGTTCCATAATTTTTTACTTCCTTTGCATAATAATTTAGGTTTTTAAAGGATTTACCCATAAACCTTTATATAAAAAATTAAATCATACCAGTAGAAAAAAGTCAATCTCTATTGAGAAGAAAGAAAAATATAATGATTTTTTTCTAAAATACTAGACTTTTTTTATTTTATTGTGTATGATAAGAATATGCAAAAGAAAAAACTATGTTTATAGTTTTATGGGAGGTTTTAATATGAAAATAATGATAAAAGTTTTTTCCATTTTCTTTCTTCTACTATTTTTCTTAATGCAAGCTTGTTTTGCAACAGATATTAATATGAACTTACCATTAGAAGAAGAAAACCAAAATGTACCAACATCGCAAAATACTTTTCAAAACACCACAAGTAGCGAAAATGAAATGCAAGAAAATATAGAAGAAGATGTTTCCACTCCAACACAAACGCCTTCTACTGTAGTAGGTCCTGCTTCTTCTGTTCCAGACCAAACTTTAGGTTTAACTAGTATTTTAAATATTCTATTAATTGTTATTGGAATTGTATTAATTTTATTAGCTATTGCCATTTTAATTCGTATGCATTCCTAATCTCTTATTTTGATTGAAAAAATTTTGGAAAATTTTAGAAAGATTTGAAGCCCTCATTTCTTTCTTTTTTTTGTATTTTTTGTCTTTTTTTCTTTTCTTATGTATGGAAATTTTTAAACTTGTCATTTCTTTGTATATTTTATTTTGAAAAAAGAATACTAATATTGAAGTTTAAATTCAAACTTTCACGAAGCACAAGCATTGTTTTACTTAACAATCAAATAAGGAGGTTTTTATGAAAAAGAAAACATGTATTGCTATTGTTACTACTTTAGCATTTTTACTTTTCGGCGTTTCTTCTTTTGCTAACAATGATATGGCAACTGATGCTGTAGAGGGAGTTCGTAATTTCGTTGGTGGCGCTGAAAATGTAGTAGAAGATGCAGCAAGTGGTATTGCAGGTGGCATTCGTCAAGGAATTTCCGATTTAGAAGATGGTGCTGAAAATAGTACAACAGATAACACAATGCGTGGTGGTATGACTACCGATACAAACAATAATGGTTATACTGCTACAAGAACAGCTACTACCGGTACAGGGGAAAATACTTTTCTTGGTATGGGAAGAACTGCTTGGACATTATTTATTTTAGCAGCTGTTGGTATTATTACGGTTGGTCTTGTATGGTACTATGGGAAGCAAGATGAAACAAAGCTAAAGGAAAACGATGACCGTTATTAATCAATGCCAAAAAAAGTGAAATGGAAAATGTTTTGTTTTCTATTTCACTTTTTTCTTATCTATGCTATAATATATTTCATAAAAAAGAAAAGGAGTTATAAAAATATGGCAAAATTAATTGCTAAAAATCCTACAGCAAAGCATAATTATACCATTATTGATACCATAGAAGCGGGAATTGTTTTAACGGGAACAGAAATTAAATCTATACGCGAACGGAAAAGTAAACTTAAAAGATAGTTATGCCAGCATTCAACATGGAAATGTTTATGTGCATGCTATGCATATTAGTCCTTATGAACATGGAAATATTTTTAATAAAGACCCATTGCGTGACAGAAAACTTCTTTTGCATAAACAACAAATTCGAAAATTAATAGGGTTTCTACAACAAAAGGGTTATACCTTAGTTCCTCTTAGCTTATATTTTCAAGGTAGTTTTGTAAAATTGGAATTAGGTATAGGAAAAGGAAAAAAATTATACGATAAACGTGAAGATTTAAAGAAAAAAGACCAGGAACGTTATAAAAAACAATATCTTCTTTCTTAAAAAAGGATATAGCGACTTTGCACTATATCCTTCTTCTTTTTAAATTTTATTGCTAGAACCAAAAACTTCTTTTATTTTATGAGAAACTGTACTTTTAATTTTTTCTCTAGCTGGTGTTAAATATTTTCTTGGATCAAATGTAGAAGGTTCTTCTACAAATACTTTCCTAATTTCCGCAGTCATTGCCAAACGTAAATCTGTATCTACATTTATTTTGGATACCCCTTCCTTACTTGCTTGGCGTAGCATTTCATCTGGCACTCCTTTTGCTCCTGGAATATCTGCACCATATTGATTACACATTTCTACCAATTCTGGAATAACAGTAGAAGCTCCGTGTAGTACAATTGGCGTATTCGGAATAACCTCTTGTATTTTTGCTAAAATATCAAATCTTAATTTTGCTTCTCCCTTAAATTTATAAGCCCCATGACTTGTTCCAATGGCAATAGCTAAAGAATCGCATTTTGTTTTTTCTACAAATTCTTTTGCTTGCTCAGGGTCTGTATACATTGCATCTGATGTAGCAACATTTACATCATCTTCAATTCCTGCTAGCTTTCCAAGTTCAGCTTCTACTACAACACCATGTGCATGGGCATAATCTACTACTTCTTTCGTAAGCCTTACATTCTCTTCGAAGTCATATTTCGAACCGTCAAACATAACAGAAGTAAAACCATTATCTACACACATTTTACAAGTTTCAAAATCTGGCCCATGATCTAAATGAAGCGCAATAGGAACTTCTGGATGTTCTTCTACGGCTGCTTCTACCATTTTTCTTAAATAAGAAATTCTCGCATATTTAATAGCACTAGAAGATACTTGTAGAATAACAGGTGATTTATTTTCTGCTGCTGCATCCACAATTGCTTGTATCATTTCCATATTATTAATATTAAAAGCACCAATAGCAAAATGCTCTTTCTTTGCTTTTTCAAACATTTCTTTTGTTGTTACTAACATATTCTTCCTCCTTATTTTTTTCCTTTTTTTATTATATCTTTATATTCTTATCTCGTCAAGAAAATTATAAAAGAAATAAATGGAAAATACCATTTTGCAAAAAAATAATAGAGGATATAAAATCCTCTATTGTTTTAAGATAATTCTTTGTTCACAAGTTGACTCCGTTTTTTCAATTTGTGTTTCCGCATAAGTACGCATAATCGCTATTACTTTTTTAGCCCATTTATATTCATTTAAGGGTTTTGCATAGCTCTTATTAATATCGTATATGGTAGTGCCTTTTTTCATATTTTTATAAAGGCATTCTACGGATTTTTCTGCACCTATCAAAGTGGTTTCACATTCTAGCAATCTTCCACTACTGCTCATCATGCCAGAAAAATTATTGGTTTCTCTTGCTCTTTCATTTTCAAAATAATACGATTCATAAGACATAACCGCCAATACAAAAAGCTCGTTTACTGGTTTTTCTTCTACTTTGTTGACAATGCCTTGTGCAATAGAAGCTGCTAATTGCTTATCTTCTGTAATCACTTTTCCATCTGGCCTTTTCAAGTTAAGAATTAAGTATTCCAATTCTTCTTTGGTAAAATAAATTGCTTCTGACATGTCCATATAAGTAGATACTTCCATTGCATCTATTTTTTCAAATATCGATTCTATCATGGCATCATAACTGTATAATTCTGCTCTTTTACTACGATATACAATAAAAAAATTATTGAATTCTTCTGGATATTTTCTAATTTGTGCTTTTATATTTTCTAAAAGCCCTTCTACTTCATTTCGATAAGCAGTATTGTTTTCTGTATAAGTGGTAGATATTTCCTTTAGAATAGTATTAATTTGCAAGATATTCTCTAGTAATATTTTTCTTTCTATATTGATTTGTATTTGTCTTTTTTCTTCTTGTTCTTGTTGCTCTTCCATTTCCTTGTGCATTTTTTCAGAAATTTGCCTATTTAAGGTTTGCATACTATGAATTCCATCTTGTGTTACTTGTTCTATAGCTATCCCATCAACAAAAACCAATCCCATAAGCATTAAGAATTGTATTATTCTTTTTGCATATTCCTCATAGTGCCAAAAATACCGGTTACCTAAATTAGATACCTTATTCATTTGCTTGCCTCCAAATTTATTTTTTTCTGTATTCTGAACAAATAACAACTTTTTGCTATTTGATAAAAAGGAATATTACTTTTGAACAAACTTATCCTCTTGTATTTTCTATAGAATTCTATAAAAAATGAAAAAAACTTATTTTTTTATTATACGGTATAAAGACATGGTTGTCAAGTTTTCCTAGCCAAAAAGAAAGACATAGAATCCTATGTCTTTCTTTCAAAATTAACTGTTAACTTTTCTTTCCTCACACTTTTTTTCAAAAATTTTATCCAACTCTTTCTTTGTTAAAATTCCCTTTTTCATTAACTGATTCACTAGCTTTGTTAAATATTCTTGATTTTCTTTTAAAATCTGTTCTGCTCTTGCATAAGCTTTTGCAATAATCCTGTCAATTTCTTCATTCACATTATTTACCACTTTTTCACTTGTCATAATAAAGTTGTTCGTATCAATATAAATTCTGTTTTTTCCAAAGTTTTCCATCATGCCATATTTCATGACAAGATTATAAGCAAGTTTAGTTGCTACTTCCAAATCAGAAGAAGCACCAGAATTCATGCTATTGCTATACTTTTTTTCTGCTACTCTTCCTGCTAAATGAAAAGCAATTTCATCCAAATAATATTCCATACTAGGACTTATAGTTATGGTATCCTCTAAGGAATCAAACACGGTAATTCCTAAATAATTTTCTGCAGGCATAATCGATACGGCTATTCCCTCACAATCTGTTAAATAAGGAGATAACTTTCCTATTATGTAATGCCCGGCTTCGTGATAAGCTGTAGACTTTTTTACTTTAGGATCCATTTTTTCAAATTTTTTAAATTCAATTGCAAAATTTTTCAAAACAGCTTCTTTGTCTACAAACTTTTTTCCTTGTGTTTTTGCTGTTACCATAGCTAAGTCTATTAAGTCTATTGTTCTATCTGGATTACTCACTTGATTCTCAAAGCAAGAAGCAATAAGAATACTATACTCTACCATACTTTTGGTAATTTTTACTCCATGGTATTGAGACAAATCGGCAATTGCATTTTTTAACATAGGATACACTTGTTTCGAGGTGGGTTCCTTTACTTCTACCGTTCTAAAACGTCTTGTTAAGGCGCCATCCACAGAAAAATATTTTTCATATTCTTCGGTAGTAGTTGCCCCTATCACTCTAACTTTTTCCCCTGCTAGAATAGGTTTTAAGGCATTGGCTAAGTCCATTTCTCCTTCTCTACAAGCACCTGCACCTAAAATAGTATGAATTTCATCAATAAACAAAATAATATTTTCTGTCTTTTCCAAAAAATCTACCAATTGTTGATATCTTTCTTCTGCTTGTCCCCGATATTGTGTACCCGCAATACTTGCATTCACATTCACTTCTAGAACAATACAATTCTTAAAGCTTTCTGGACAATTTTCATTCACAATATCTTGTGTGATTCTTTTTACAATAGAAGACTTTCCTACTCCTGGTTTACCAATTAGAATCACATTTCTTTTTTTCTTTTTTTGCATCGTTTGCCATACAATTTCGCATTCTTTTTCTCTTCCTAAAATAGAAGACCGTTCATTTTTCTTACAGTCATCGTTTAAAACTTTCACAAAAGATTTTAATTGTTCTGGTATAATCTTTTTTTCTTCTAAATTATATTTAAGAAATTCTTTTTTAAATTCTTTCACATTGATTCCAATATTTCTAAGAAATAGCAAAATATCTTTAGGAATCATTTCTACTATAGCACTCATTAAATGACACAGGGTAATTTCGTCTTGCTTTCTTTCAGAAGCGATTTCTATTGTTCGCATTATAATTTTAGCAACTTCTGCTGTGTAGAATAAAGTTTTGTTTGTTATAGAATCTTTATAACAATAAACTTCTTCTTTTGTTACTGCCGTTTCTTCTGCTTCTGCATTACCTTGTTCTTTTTCTTGTTTTTCCATTAGTAAATCTGCTATTGCGTATTGGAAATACTCTTCAAAATCATAACTTTCCATATAACTATTGGCAATTAAATAATCATACAATGGATTGCTTTCTAAATCCATTATGCCCTTAAAAAGAATGATGGGAGTTGCCCGTTCAATTTCATAGGTATCCACTATTTCCATTGCATTTTCCATTACCTGAAACATTTCCCGACTAAAAATTGCCGTTTTTTTCATTGCTTTTTGCCTCCTATTTTTTATTTTTAATTAACAGTATTCTTCTCCTTTCTTTTTTTATATAATGATATAAAAAAGTAAAAAAATTTTATGTTTCTATCTTATCATATTTTTCTACTTATTTCAACAATATTCGATTATTTTTTCTTTTTTATTGCATTTATGTCACTAACATGATAAAATCATTTTAGCATTCGTTGATAATGCAAGTTTAATGAATATTAACTGCAGAAAGGAGAATTGTTACATGGGTAATGCTCGGCCGTTTTATGTTGACATCATGGTTTTACACAAGGGGGTGACTGGTTCTTGTATTTTAATTAACATTAAATTTCCGGATGGTAATGTAAAAAGGATTTTAATTGATTGTGGGCTATTTCAAGAGGAAGAATACACCGAATTCAACAGTTCCTTTCCTTTTAATGCCTCCCATATTGATTATGTCCTTGTTACGCATAATCATGTGGATCATACAGGAAGATTACCCCTCTTGGTAAAAAAAGGGTATCGTGGTAGAATTCATGTTTCTTATGATACTTCTACTTTAATTGCAAATGCTTTATACGACAGTTGTAAAGTATTAAAAAAACGTTCTGAATTCCGAAACGAAAAACCTTTATACACGGACGAGGATGTAGAAACGACTTTGTCCTTAATAGCTTCCCACCCTTTCGAAGAGAGTGTTTACTTAGAGGATAATATTAAATTTACTTTTTTTATGAATGGTCATTTACCTGGAGCTGCTATTATTTTATTGCAAATTCGCTACCATGACAGAGAAAAGCACTATGAAAATATTAATTTGCTATTCACTGGTGACTATCATAAGAAAAATATGTTTTTTGATGTGAAACCAATTCCTAGATGGGTACATCAGCTACCTATTCACATTATTCAAGAAGCAACGTATGGCGATATGAATTCTTCTGAAATTACAACGGTATTTGAAAAAAATGTTTTAGAAGCTATTTCTCATAATTTTCAAGTTGTTTGTCCTGTTTTTTCTCTTGGTCGCTCTCAAGAAATCCTATATGTATTAAAAAAATGGCAGGATAGTGGTAAGTTAGATAAAAATATTCCTATTTACTTAGATGGCAAATTAGGAATACGGTATACAAAATTGTATACAAACGATGCTTTGTTCCTAAACGAAGAATGTAAAAACTTTCTACCAGAAAACTTTACGTATGTTGCCAATAACGCCATGAGAGAAAATCTTTTAAAAGACGAAAGTTGTAAAATTATTTTAACCACTTCAGGCATGGGTTCTTATGGACCTGCACAAATTTATTTGCCTAATTTTTTAAGAAAACCTAACGCATTAATACATTTTACAGGTTATCTGGCAGAAAATACTTTAGGACGCAGAATCTATGAAGCAGAGCCAGAATCTGTTGTAGAAGTTGCTGGGTTAACGGTAAAAAAATTAGCAAAAGTAAAATTCACTTCTGAATTTTCTGCACATGCCAAAGCAGATGAATTGCTTCAATTCTTAAAAGATTTTGAAAACATTAAAACCATTCTTATTAACCATGGAGAAGATACGAAAAAGGATGCTTATGCTACAAAGGTAGTAAACGAAATAAATGCCAAAAATGTTGGCATTTTAGGAAGAGATTACTTTTTCCGATTAGATGGTTACGGACTTATTAAGTCTTGTACTACAAAATTCCATTAAAAATAATACCTTTCTAACAATTCTAATAAAAGAAGGGTCCTTTCTATAGGATCCTTCTTTTTCTCTTTTATTCTTCTACATTTTGATAACTACTACACATAGATTCATCTGGTTGTTTTGTATCACAATTTTCAATTGGGGTAACAATGATTTGTCTTAAAGAACATAGTTGTTCTTGATTTTCATTATATTTGCAACTTGTTACGGTGCAATTAATTTTTTGTCCTTGTTCCATACGCATTCTTCCTTTCTTAAAGGTTTGAAGTTTTTCTTGTTCCTTCTATAGAATAGTATGTACCAAATTTTTTATTTTATAAATTTTCTTTTCGTATTTTTTCATCAAATTCTTCCCATGATTTGCTAAAAACATGATTGGCAAACATTTCTTTTAAACCGGTAATTTGTTTTAATCGAATAATTTCATCTAGCTCCATTCCTAAATGTTTAGAAATTTGTTCTTCTGTCCATCCCATATCTGTTAAAGATAATACAATATGTGACATATCAATAATTTGGTGTGTTCCCCTTGCACGATTGTGTCGAATAGTAGATGCCATACGATTTTCTAAATCTTTATCAATTGTTACCACAGGAATTTGTTTTAAGTGAAAATATTCTTTAGCACAACGATAGCGATGAAACCCATCTATTACAATATATTTATCATTTTTTTTATCATAATAGGTTACAATTGGTTGTGTGTAACCATCTTCTTCAATAGAATGTTTTAATAGTTCCATTTCAGGAGGCGCTACTTTATTAGGGTTATAATCGTTTGCAATCACCTTATCAATATCTACCATCTTTACATTTAATACAGGAAATGTAATTTCTGCCATTATTCCCACTTCTTTCTTATTTCTCATAAATCATAACAAAATTTTTTAAATTATCTTCTGTATTTAAGGTATAACCTGCTTTTACATATAAGTCTATATACAAATTGGGCACAATACTTTCTTTAATTTTTTGTTCTTTTCGAATGAGTTGTAAAATTTCTAGCAAATAGGTATCTTTCACTGTATATACATTTTTTATAATATGATTTGCAATCGAAACAAAACTTAATACTCTTTCTTCTTCTATGTACAAATACCATTCTTTGTCATTATCATCATAAATTCTATCGTTAACTTGTCTTTGCACAATACGTGAACCAAACATTCTTCCCATATAAGTATAAAATTTTTCTTCTTTGTTATTCATTTTTACTATCATCTTTTTTTCCTTCTTTTTCTTTGTTATTTTCTTCGATTATTTTAAGCAATGTTTTATCGTCTGTCATGGTTGTTTTATTTAACAAATTATCCCACTTATGAATTAATCTTTTTAATTCTTCGTCATCGCTTTTTGTTTGTCCAAAAGATAAACGCTTTAAATAAAAATCATTTTTTTCAATTGCTCTTGCTATTCTTCGCCAAGAAATTGCTTTTTTTTGATTTTCTAATTTGCATTCTGCCTTTTCTGGAATATCTCTAATTTCAATGTTATATCGATTCTTATACCAAATTGTAAATTTTTTAATTTTTCGGTAATAATGCATCATTAAATCTTTGTTATAAATTCCGATACTTTCTAATAAGAAAACGGTATATTCTTGCCAACTCATAAAATCTGGTTTGGAAGATTTAATATTGCCCAATGCCGTAGTTTTGCAATAAATATTTCCAAAATTCACTCCATTGACTCGATTTAATATTTTACTCCATGTATCATATTCCAAAGCTTTATATTGATTTAACCCATTTCGTTGGTCATCTCCATAAGGTTGACACAATCTTTGTTCAAAAATGCTTAGTCCATTTTTATACATTAATTCATAAATATAATTGAATTCTAAATCCAATTTACTAACTGCTCCCCAAATATCATCTGCTTTCCAATCATAAATAGGGTAAAAATTATAAACATTAATATGTCGTTCTTTTAGTTTTAACTTTGTTGTCCAATTATATCCCTTATAGGTTATCTTTTTTTCTTGAAAGGCAATTGTACGAAAACGATTTAAACTTTCGTCTGTGCGAATTCCAATTCCACAAGCAATTTTTGTATTGTACTTTTTTTGATACCAATCTGCAAATTCTAAAATAAAATCTTCAAATTCTTCTCCTTTTACAAACCAGTCAAATGGACAATTATGAATATTAATCGCATCTTTTGGCATTGGTCTTACCCATAAAGGTTTACTTTCTTCTTCCCAACAAATCCACTTTGGTTGTAAAACAGAAACAGCATTACGTAAAGCCATAGGAAGTGCTATATGGTAAAAATCACGTATTTGTGATAATTTTTTTAAGGTTTCAATATGCTCAATAGTATGACTATATTGTGCTTCAAAGTCAATATATAATACATCAAATTTTTTATTACGTTCTTTTGCTACTTTATTTGCTAATTGTACCATTACAGAACTGTCTTTTCCTCCGCTTACACTAAAATAAATGTTTTCAAATTCTGTAAAAATAATATTCAATCTTTCTATTGTTGCTTCTAGTACGTTTTTTTCTAAATATTTTTTCGCCATGTTCTATTCCTCTACTTGTATTTTATTATGACTTTCTAAATTCGTCAAGTTTTCCTTAAAAATTAAAGAGAAAAGATTTTACTTTTCTTTTCTCTCTGTTTTTGATTTTAATTTTAAATAACCTAATTCTTCCCATGCATTATATGCTAAATTAATGCGAAATACTAATTTAGGTTTTGCTCCTGCCCTATTTTTGTCTACTACACAAGCATAATAACGTATATCTGGATTTTTTTCTTTTTCCAAATCGTAAGATTGTGTATCTATTTCTTGTATGGTATAGGCATAATCTTGTAAAGAATCTGGCTGTATTTGTTTCATTAAACACAAAGTATCTAATACCTCTTTTACCGTTCTACTTACTGCTAAATCATTTACGTCTAAATTTATGGGAGATGTTGTACTTTCGGTTAATTGTAAAGTAGAACAAATAAAAAGGTTAAAATTTTGTGCTAAATTGGAAAGAATAGTAGCTGTTTTCTTCAATTCTTCTGCAATACCAATATTAGCCGTATCTGTTTTTAAGGTATCATAAAAAACATATTCTATTTTTTCTTTATAATAATAATTCATAATTACTTTTCTTAACTCGTCATTCGTATGATCTGTAATATTAATAAAATAAATCGAATTGTTCATTTCTTTATTAACCCAATCCATAACT
Organism: uncultured Clostridia bacterium; assembly: GCA_947629805.1. Taxonomy (GTDB): domain Bacteria; phylum Bacillota; class Clostridia; order TANB77; family CAG-508; genus UMGS1663. Next base: position 11,322 of record CANRFE010000023.1, read on the forward strand.
GCAATGGTTCTATTATATTCAGAAGAAATTTCTGTCAATTTCTTTGCAAATTCTATTTGACTTTCTTTTGCTTCTTTTACTACAAAACCTTCTTTGTCTACCTTTACTTTGTATTTGCTATCTGGTCTAAACTGAAACTCTAATAGTTCTCCTTCTGTTTTATGTAGCATTTGTCCGTGTTTCTTTTGAATTTCTGGATGGTTTAAAATAGTAGTCATTAAACAAAGTCTCATCTTTTCTTCTGACATTTCATTCGATATAATTAATACTTTCTTTTTATGAACAAATGCAGTATAAGCAGCTAAATAAATAGTCAATCTACTTTTTCCCGAGTTGGAGGGCATAGCAAATGCCATCGTCTCTCCTTTTCGAATTCCCTTAAATACATTAGATAAAATAGGAAATGGCATAGCCAAACCATTTGTTAAGTTGTTTTCGCCTGTTCTTAAAAATTCTGATAAATTTTGATTTAAAATTGCTCTTTTAAATTTTTTTGTATCATTTACTTGTCTAATTGCACTTTCTACTTCTTCTTCTGACATTTCATGATAAAGTTCATAATTTGTAATATCTACAATTGCATCTTGTATTTCTTTAATTGGCATTTCCAAATAATTTTTTCGTAAAATGAATAATTTTTTCAACTCTGTATAAATGGCTTCCATGGAATATTCTTCTTTTGCCATTTTTTCTTTTAATTGTTTTTTCAATGCATAAGATTCCTCTGTATCTTTTGCAAAATTAAAGCCTTTTTTTGCAATTTCTTGTGTATAATTTCCTCCGTCTGTAAATAAAACACTTTTATATAAATTTAAAATATCTTCTTCTTCGAAAAAACAATTTTCATAGAGAAAATAATATTTTACAATGAATTTTGGATTATTTAATAATAGTCCCATATAAATATATTCTAATTGCGGGTTACTCAATTCTTTAGGATACATTCCTGTTGTTTCTTGTGCTTCTTTTTCCTGCATCTGTGGTTCTTCTTGTTTCTTTTCCTCTAGCCTTAAATTTTGTATTTTTTCTAAGGCCTGTATAAAGTCTCCATTTAGCAAACATTCTTTTATTTCTTCTATATTTTTTTCATTTTCTTTTGTTACAGGTATTTCATTTAACAATGCATAAATTTTTTTTATGTTTTCTGTTTCCATCTTTTCACTCTCTTTTCTCTTTTGAATTTTCTACTTCTATTATACGTTACTTTTCAAAAAAGTCAAACCAATATTCTTAAGGTTTTTATTTTATAATTTTCTCTATATTTCCTATCATATATAGAGGTATATTAATCATACTTTCCTCTTTTCTGTAATTAGACATAGATGTTCTTACATTTATTCTTGTATGATATTTTTGTATAAATGATTTTATACTTTTTGCTTGTAAATTTTCACTTGCTTTTACTTCTATAGGGACATTATCTCTTCCTATTTGCGTTATAAAATCTACTTCTGCCATTCCTGTATTCGATGTCCAATAGAAGACATCTAATTCCGCACATTGTTTTAATTGGCATAAGACATATTGTTCTGTCAAACTTCCTTTAAATTCTTCGAATATTGCATTTCCCTCTAAAAGAGTTTTGGCATCAATTCCTGCCATAGCAGATAATAAGCCTACATCTAATAAATATAATTTAAATGCATTAAAATCTTGGTATGCAGATAATGGAACTTTACTATTATTTACCCTATTTATTTGGTATACAAGTCCACAATCTATAAGCCATGATAATGCTATTTCATATTCCCTAGCTCTTGCTCCTTCCCTTACTAGACCATATATAAATTTTTTATTTTCCTTTGCAAGTTGTGTAGGTATATTGTTCCATAATTGTCTAATTCTTGGAACGATATTACTTGGAGCATGCTTTGAGAAGTCTTGTTCATAAGCATCTAATAATTTTTTTTGTATTTTTCGAACTTCTAACAAGTCTTTATTTTCTACGTATGAGTTAACTGCCTCTGGCATTCCACCTATATAGTAATAAAGTTTTAAGTATTCTTTTAATTTAGTATTAAATACATTTATTATATCAAAATCATTGTTTTTTAGCATTTGTAATAAATCATTTTCCCCTAATGCTTGCATAAATTCAAAGAAACTTAATGGTGCCAAATCTAAAAAATCTACTTTTCCAACTGGAAAGGAAGTTCCTTCATGTATTGCTACTCCTAAAAGTGAACCTGCAGATACAATATGATATTGATTTGCATTTTCACAAAAGTATTTTAATGCTTTTAACGCTTTTGGTGTTTCTTGAATTTCATCTAAAATAATTAATGTATTTTCAGGCTCTATATTAACACCTGATTCTATTTTTAAACCTTGTATAATTTTATTTAAATCAAAATCTTCTTCAAAAAGTTTATTCATTCTTGTATTATCATCAAAATTGATATAAGCACATTTTTCATAATATTCTTTTCCAAATTCTTTCATTAGCCATGTTTTACCGACTTGCCTTGCACCTCTGATAATTAGTGGTTTTCTATTAGAAGAATCTTTCCATTTTTTTAATTCTTCCATTTTGTCTCTATACATACAATCACTCTCCTATTGGTAGATTTATATATAGTATAGCACATTTTTCACAAAAATCAAAGGACTTTTTGAATTTTTATCACATTTTTCTAAGGACTTTTTATAGTTTTATACACATTTTTTTAATGACTTCATAATTATCTATTATTCTTTT
>CANRFE010000024.1 GCA_947629805.1 uncultured Clostridia bacterium
TTTACATCATGAGCGAACTTTATTTGAAACTTATTGCATTAAGAAATGAGCTATTCCTTTCTGAAGAGTATTCTTACCAAAAAGATATTTTAGAACAGTTGTTATTAATTATTTTTGAAAATAATGACACCTTACCACAAGAGTTTTCCTTAAAGCACGTTTACTATCATGCAAATTTAGTTGCTTTAATAGAAAAACTTGGCTTTTCTGTAGAATTACACAAATCTTATATAGATTGGAATAATAAAATTGCCAATTTTCATATCATTCTCAACTCTCAAGGAATTCCTTGAGAGTTTTCTATTTTTTTATTTTCTTGCACTTTTTTCTATTTTGTAGTACAATGACGTTGTTGTTAATAATTTTTCTTATCTATAATTATAGGAGGATAAAAATGTGTGAATTTTATCAAAGGCTTGCCACATTGCGGAATGAAATGTTAACTACTCTGTACACGCCTTATTACAATCTTTTTCTTCAGTTGCTCATTCTTGCTTTTCTTAACAAAGAAGCACCGGATTCCTTACCTAAAACCTTTATTCTTCATGACATTCCACTTCTTCCTACGGAAATACAAAATCTTCTTCAAAAAGTCGGTTTTGATGTAGAAGTTAAGTTTGTTGAAGAAAAGCATGGCAGTCTTTTTATTATTACACAAAAAGAAACTCAAGGAGAAACTCCTTGAGTTTTTCTATTTTACAATCCATTTTACTAAGTTTAAGTTTTCCGAATCTAATAACATTTCATGTTTTGGCATAACACGGAAGGTATAACCATAGTCTCCTCCAGTTGTTAATTCTATTTTCGCTTTATAAGTATAAATTCTTTCTTCGTCTTTTCTTTCTATTAATTCCATTGGAATAACTGCAATTTTTTCTACAACACCATTTTCTTTAATTTTGCCATAATATACCTGTGCTTCTATATTTTCTGGCAAAATATGAGGAAGTTTTACCTTGCATGTTACTTCTATATTATTTCCCGCATCCATTACAATATTATCTAAATTATTTTCTTCTGTAATTTGAATATCTTCCCAATTTTGGTACAATTCTTCTTTGAAGCTATTGTATTTTGCTACTGCTTCTAAACTTTCATAATACTGATGATACAAGTTGATAAGTGGCATATATAAACGATTGGTATAATCTACTAACATTCTTGCTGTACTATATTTTCCTCCTGTTGAAATAATAGAGTTTTTCATATATTCCATCCATTTTTCCGAAATGCCTTTTTCATCTTTTTCATAATAAGCTGGTATAATTTTATTTTCTAAGGTTTGATATATGCTTTCACTGTCTGCATTATCTTGTACCTCGTAATTTTCGTATTCTGCGTTCGTGCCAATAGCCCAACCATTTTTTTGGTTATAACCTTCTGCCCACCAACCGTCTAAAACACTAAAGTTAACAACACCATTTACCGATGCTTTTTGTCCACTTGTACCAGATGCTTCCATTGGACGCCTTGGTGTGTTTAGCCATACATCTACTCCACTAATTAAATAACGAGATGTTGCAATATTATAATTTTCTAATAAAAATACTTTTCCTTTAAATTGTGGTTTCATAGATATTTCATGAATATAACGAATTAAATCTTGTCCTTCTTTATCGGCTGGATGTGCCTTTCCTGCTATAATAATTTGTACAGGTCTTTCTGTATTATTCAAAATTTGCGTAATTCTTTCTATATCATGGAATAAAAGGGTAGCTCTTTTATAGGTTGCAAATCTTCTTGCAAAACCAATAATAAGTGCATTTGGGTTTAATTGTGAAGTAATTTCATGAATTTCTTCATAACGATATCTGCTTCTTCTTAATCTTTCTGTAACATTTTGTTTTACCAATTCTACTAATTTCTGTTTTCTCTCCATGTGGGCATTCCATAATTTTTCATTTGGAATTTCTGCAATTTTTTCCCAAGTAGAATCTTGATAAATATGATCTTGCCAATAAGGAATTAAATATTCATTATATAATTTTTTCAAATTTGGTGCAAGCCAAGAGCAAGTATGAATTCCGTTTGTTACATAAGTAATTGGGGATTCGTCTGCTGCAATCTCTGGCCATACATTATTAAACAATTCTCTAGATACTGCTCCATGAAGTTTACTTACTCCATTTTTCTTGCCTGCCACTTTGAGTGCTAAGATTCCCATATTAAAGCCTGCATTTGGCTTTGGCTCTGGTTCCATTCCCATTTTAAAGAATTCTTCTTTGGAAATTCCTAATGCTTCCCATTCTTCTTTAAAATAACGTTCTACTAACTCTAATGGAAAAATATCATTTCCTGCTGGAACTGGTGTATGTGTAGTAAATACTGTTTTAGCAGAAACAATGTCTCTTGCCATAGAAAAAGAAACTTGTTTTTCTCTCATAACTCCTTTAATTAATTCTATAATTAGGAAAGAAGAATGTCCTTCGTTCATATGATATACCGTTGGGTTTAAACCTAAACTTTTTAATAAGTTTACTCCTGCCATACCAAGTACCATTTCTTGTCGAATACGCATTTCTTGGTCTCCACCATACAAAGTAGTGGTAATATTACGATATTCTTCGTGGTTTTCTTCTATATCAGAGTCCATTAAATATAAATTTACTCTTCCTACTTCAATTTTCCATACCTTTAAGTATAACTTTCTCTTTGGAAATTTTAAAGAAAGAATTAAATCTTTTCCTTCTACATCTTTTACAGGTTTTACTGGAAGAGAAGAAAGATCAATTTTTCTATATTCTGTTTCTTGCTCTCCATAGCCATTAATTTTTTGATGAAAATACCCATTTTTATACAATAGACCAACTGCAACAAGAGGAATTCCTAAGTCACTAGCAGATTTTAAATGATCTCCAGATAAAATACCAAGTCCTCCAGAATAAATGGACAAAATTTGGTCTAAGCCATATTCTGCTGAAAAATAGGCAATTAAATCTTTTTTGTTATCTGGATAATTACGAGAAAACCATGTTGATTTGCTGGTTTGGTAATCTTCAAAATCTTCTATTACTTTATCATAAGCTTTTAAGAAACTTAAATTTTGAGAAGCAGCTTCTAATCTTTCTTGTGATACTAACCTTAAAAATTTCACCGGATTTTTTTCTACTGTTTCCCATAAATCTCCATCTATTTCTTTAAATAATCTTAAAAATTCTGTATTCCATGACCACCATAAGTTGTTGGCAATAACTTCCAACTTTTCTATTCGCTTTGGCAGCTGTGGATTGACTGTAATTTTATTAAATATATACATTTTTCTTCCTCCTTAGTAACTAACTTTCTTTCTTCCTTTGTTGCTTTTATTATCTATTATCTTTCATGTTTTGTCAAACCCTTTTCCTTATTTTTTATAAAATTTCTTTTTTACTATACTGCTCTGGTTTTAGGCCCACTGTGTTTCTCATGTAATCTAATAATAAAACAAAACTAATGGTAAAAATACAGCCTACTATCATGGTTGTATAGGCAATAGGAACCACTCCTAAAATAAAAGAAGCTCCAAAGATTAAACAAGAGGCAATTGCATTTTCACATAAATTGTTAGAAGTTGCAATTTTAATTCTCTTTTCACTTGTAGTAAAATTATTAAAATATTGCTTAATTAACACATAGTAAGGTCCCTTCATGGTATACTGAACAACAAATAAAAGGAAAATACAAGGAATAGTAATTTCTTTTCTTATATGACATAACAATAGAACCCCTATTAACAAACAGGAAACCGCTGTTGGAAGAGATAAAAAGCTAAGCGTTTTATTACGATGCTTTTTATGAATTTTTCCTTGATATTTGGCTGCAATTCCTGAAACTATACCAAGAAATGCAAAAATGACACCAAAATATTGTTTTGGCATTCCTACTTCTATTAAAACGGCATTTCTTAAATTTTGCAAAATTTTTATTAACCCAACAAACATTGCATTAAAGATTAATAAACTTCTTAACCTTTTGGAATGTACAATACTTCGAAAACCATAACGAATATTTTTCATTTCTTCTCTTATTTTCATTTTTCTTTCTTCTTTGTGAATTTCTTCAAACTTCCTAGATAAGAAAGCGGAAAATAATAAAAAGAAAAAGCATAAAATCATAGGAATATAAGAATTTACAACAAATAAAAAACCTGCTAGTACAGCCGATACTGCATCAATAAAATAATAAAAAGAAGTTGCTCTTCCATCAATTTTAGCAAAGTTTACTCCTCTTTTTTCCCCATGTTCTAAAGAATCGTATAACATATCACTTTCACAAGTTCCTTTTATAATAAAGGCAAAAGCACACAACACTTGAGAGCCTAATAACATAGTAAAATTCACAGAAAACATAATAACTAAAATATGAAATGCCATTACAAAATTGGCAATAATTAAACTTTTTCTCTTCCCTATTTTTTGAATAAGGAGCGTACAAGGAATTTGCATTAAAAATTTGAAAAAAAGATAAAAAGCATCAAATTTTAATACTTCTGCGGCAGTAATTTTCTTTTCTACTGTTAAAAAAAGATAAATAATTGCATAATAAAATAGCAAATCCCACGCAAAAGTACGATAAAATGGATATAATTTTATATTCTTTTTCTTTTTTCTCTCTAACTCTTTTTCTTCTTCTGAAACCTCTTTTACTTCTTCTATTGTAGTTTCCATTTTTTTCTCCTTGTTTTTTCTAGTTGCATTATAACAAAACTAGTTTTTTTGTGCAACCTTTTTTTCACACATTTTCTACTCTTCTACACCATATTCCTCTAAAATATCTTGCATACAAGTAACACATTTTGCTCCTTGTTTAAGAAGTGCATTACTTCCTTCTGCATTTTTACTCGTAATATTTCCTGGAACAGCAAAAACTGCTTTTCCCTGTTCTAAAGCAAAATCTACTGTTGACATCGTTCCACTTTTCTTTTTGGCTTCTATTACAATCACTCCCATGGAAAGCCCACTAATAATGCGATTACGTGCTGGAAAATTCATTCTTTCTGCTCTTGTTGTTGGTGCATATTCACTAACAATGGCTCCTCCCTTTTTGATAATTTCTTTTGCTAAATTTTCATTTTGCTTAGGATAAATATTTTCTATTCCGCTTCCTATTACAGCAATCGTTTTTCCATTTTCCCCTAAGGTTGCTTGATGCGATATACTATCAATGCCTCGTGCTAAACCACTAACGGTTATAATCTTTCTTCTTGCTAAGCCTTTACTAATTGCTATTGCTACTTTTTTTCCATAAATGGAATTTTCTCTACAACCAATAAGAGCCAAAGAAAATTGGTTTAAAAGCTTTTTATCTCCTTTTACATATAAACTAATTGGCTTATCGTATAAGTGTTTCAAATTTTCAGGATAATCTTTATCTTGAAGAGTAATTAATGTAATTTTTTCTTGTTCCATTCTATTGGCTATTTCTTCTAAATTTTTGCGATATTCTTTATTGGTAATTTGTTGTGCTATTTTTTCCCCTATTCCTTCTATTTTTTGAAGTTTTTCTTTTGTTTCTTTCCAAATTTCTTTTGGATTGGAATAAATTTTTAATAGTCTTTGTGTCGTAATACTTCCTAGTCCTGGTATTTTGGATAGCCATATCCAATATAATAGTTCTTCCATTTTTTCTCCTTTCTTTTTATTAAAATTTTTATTATGAACTGTTTTTTTCCTCCGTCCCCAAAAACAGGAAAGGGCTTAATTCATAGAATTAAGCCCTTTAAAAATTTTTTCTTTATTTATCTTTTATTTTCCAATACTTATTGCTAGATATTTTATTTTTCTATATTTTCTTCTAAATATTTTGCTGCTATTACCACATTGTGTAATAACATGGCTATGGTCATTGGTCCAACTCCCCCTGGTACTGGTGTAATATAAGATGCTTTTTTAGAAACTTCTTCAAAATCCACATCGCCTACTAAACCTGTTTCTAAACGATTAATTCCCACATCAATTACCACTGCGTTTTCTTTTATCATGTCTTTTGTAACAAACCTTGGCTTTCCAATAGCAGAAATGACAACATCTGCATTTTTGGTAATGTCTGCTACATTTTTTGTTTTGGAATGACAAATGGTAACAGTTGCATCTTCATTTAATAAACACTGTGCTAATGGCTTTCCTACAATATTGCTTCTTCCTAAAATTACCACATTTGCTCCCGTTAAGGGAATGTTATATTCTTTCAAAAGTTTCATTACTCCATGTGGGGTACAAGAAATAAAAGTTTGCCTTTTTAGCGTTAATCTTCCTATATTAATGGGATGAAAACCATCTACATCTTTTCGGAAATCAATGGTTTCAAAAGCAGTATAAATGTCTAATGGCTTTGGAATAGGACTTTGCAACAAAATTCCATGAATATCTTTTCTTTCGTTTAATTCTTTAATAACTTGCAATAGTTTTTCCATGCTTATGTTTTCTTTTAGTAAAAATTCTTCATAGGCAATTCCTACTTCGTTGCATGCCTTACTTTTATTGCGTACATATACTTTGGAGGCTGGATCTTCTCCTACCATAATAACAGCAAGTTTGGGAAAAATATTTTTTTGTTTTAATATTTCTACTTCTTCTTTTACTCGCCCTCTTATTTTTTTAGCAAGTGCTTTTCCATCCATAATTATTGCCATGTTTGTTGCTCCTTTTCTTTTTTGTTCATTATACCTAACAAAAAATTTTTTTACAATAGTTTCTTCGAAATCTATGTAACCTTAGAAGAAAATTTTTCTTCTAAGGTCTATTTTTAACATCTTGTTTTACAACAAATTAACATTACAATTCGAACTATAATCAATATTGCTAAAATAACAGCTAGTACTACAAAAGCACCTAAACCTAAAGCAGCAAATAAGCCTGTCACAGCACCTATAATAACACCAAGTACAAAGCCTAATAAAACAGATAAGAGGAAGATTACAATATCAATACAGCATTTATTTTTTTTCGTACAACAATTTTTTTCGTCAAACATCCTTTTTCACCTCCTAATAGCATTGCATATTTTTGCTATTAGTATAATATATGCACATATTCGACTTTTTTCTACTCTTTTCTTCCTTGTTCTTTTAATTTGATTTTTTTATCTAAGCCCATTTTTCCTGCTCTGGTAATTGCTTCATAACCATATTTTTCTTTAATTTTATCTACTACCAAATCAATTTTTTTCTGTTTTTCATTTTCTGTATTTTCAAATAAGGAAATCTGTCTTTGTTCTTTTTCTACCAATTGATCTAAGCGAACTCCCACTAAACGAACTGGTCTATTTTGGTGCATTTGTTTTAATAGTTCTTTTGCTAACTCTTGAATTATTTTTGTACTATCTGTTGGAAAATCTAATTTCTTTTGGTGAGAATAGGTTTTGAAATCATTGGTTTTTATTTGTACATTTACAACACTAGCTAATAAATGTTCTTGTCTTAAACGATAGGTTACTTGTTCTACCAAGGCAAGCAAGACTTCCTCTAATTTTTCTAAACTTGTATAATCTTGTGGTAAGGTAATAGAATTTCCTATTCCTTTTGGTTTTTCTTCTTCATAGCACACCTCTGATGTATCTATTCCATTACTATATTCCCATATCATTTTTCCATATTTTCCAAAAGCACGTAAACATTCTTTTTCCTCTTTTTTGGCTAAATCCCCAATGGTTTTAATACCCATCTTCTGTAGTTTTGGTAAACTCTTTTTTCCCACCATGAAAAGTTCTGATACAGGAAGGTTCCACATTTTGGTAGGAATTTCTTCTTTCCATAAAGTATGAATTTTGTCTGGCTTTTCAAAGTCTGATGCCATTTTGGCAAGTAATTTGTTTTCCGAAATTCCAATATTAACGGTAAAACCAAATTTTTCTTTTACTCTTTTATGAATTTCTAAAGCAATCTCTAAAATCGTTTTTCCTTTTGGCACATACCCTGTCATATCTAAAAAACATTCATCTATCGAAAAACGTTCTATTTTGTCTGTGTATTCTAATAAGAAATGATAAAGTGCATTTGAATATTGATAATAAACCTTAAAATCTCCTGGAAATACTTGTAGGTTAGGACATTTTTTACGAGCAAAAAAGATAGGTTCTCCAGTTACAATGCCAAATTGTTTAGCAATGGTACTTTTGGCTAAAACTATTCCTTTTCGATTTTCTTCGTCTCCTCCAATAATAGCAGGAATCTTTCGAATGTCTAAGGTATCTCCTTGTTTTAAGCGTTCTACTGCACTCCATGATAAAAATGCATTATTCACATCTACATGTAAAATTTCTCTTTTCATATTTAACACCTAGCCTTATTATAAAACATTTGTTTTTTTGTTGTCAAGTCTTTACATTTCTATGAAATTACGATAAAATGAAGAAAAATAAAAGGAGTTTTTATGAATACATTCATTTCAAATTCAGAACAAGATACTATAAATTTTGCTAAAGATTTTGCTAAAACCCTAAAAAAAGGAGATATTGTGGTTTTAACAGGAGAACTTCGGATGTGGCAAAACAAAATTTACCCAAGGAGTCTTGGCTTATTTCGGGTTAGAAAAGGAAATTTCTAGTCCTACTTTTACAATTGTAAATGAACATCATAAGAAAAACCTTTCTATTTTCCATTTTGATGTTTACCGCCTAGCCGATATAGATGAATTTTATGCCATGGGTGGCGAAGAATATTTTGAAAAAGGTATTTGTATCATTGAATGGGGGGAACAAATAGAAGAAATTTTACCAAAAGGGTATACGAAAATTACCTTCCACAAATTAGACGAAAAGAAACGAGAATTAAAAATAGAGAAAATGTAATTTCTACATTTTCTTTTTTGTCATCCTTTTGTCATATATTTGTAAACATTTATTTTGCAAAAACAGTTTACAAATTTTGTTCCTTCATATAGAATAAAGTAGAAAAATAAGATAAAAAAGAAGGAAAAGAAAAAAGTGAAAATTTTAGCTATTGATACCTCTTCTAAAGTATGCTCTGTTGCTATTTTAGAAGATACGCAAACAATAATTGAAAAACATTCAGAAAAAGAAACCACGCATTCGGAAAACTTAATGCCTTTTGTAGATAGTCTCTTAAAAATGACAAAACTAACCTTAGCAGATTTTGACTTGTTTGCTTGTTGTATAGGCCCTGGTTCTTTTACTGGTGTTCGTATTGGTGTTGCTACCATGAAAGCCTTTTGTGATGTTACCAAAAAGCAAGTGGCTTCTGTTAGTTCTTTAGAAAGTTTAGCCTATAATACTTTAGATTCACATTATACAGAGGATGCTTCTTTTGTACTAAGTATGATTGATGCTAAAAATGACAACGTGTATTATGGTCTATTTCAAAGAAAAGAAAACACTTTTTCTTTAATAGAAGAATTAGGAGCTAAAGAAATTCATACCGTAATAGACCTTCTCAAGAAATATCACACCTCTCCTATTTTATTTGTAGGAGACGGAAGTAAAACCCATCAATATCTTTTACAACAATCTTTTTCTCGTGCTACTTTTGTAGAAGAAAAATATAATAAACAAACTGCAAGCAATATTGGAAAAGCAGGCTATTACCATTTTCTACAAGGAAATGTACGGTGATTCCAATTTTCTTACTCCCCTTTACCTAAGAAAATCTCAAGCAGAACGTGCTTTAGAAGGAGAAAAATAAAATGGATTTAACAAAAGTTACCATACATTCTATGCAACTTGGCGATTTAGAACAAATAAAAGAAATTTTACAAACCGATTTTGATGATTTATGGAATTTTGAAATATTTCAGGAAGAACTTGGCAATACTAATTCTAGTTATTTTGTTTTACGTTATGAAGATGAAATTGTTTGTTTTGGCGGTATTAAAATTATTTTTGATGAAGCAACTTTAATGAATCTTGTAACCAAAAAAGACAAAAGGCACCAAGGCTTCGCCAAACTTGTTTTGAATGAATTATTTACTGTTGCAAAACAAAAACATTGTTCTTCTATGACATTAGAAGTAAGGCAAAAAAATACTTATGCGATTGCTTTATATCAACAATTTGGCTTCCAAGAAGTTGGCAGAAGAAAAAATTACTATTCTAATGGGGATACTGCTATTTTAATGACCTGTCAGTTTCCCGAAAAAAAAGAATGAAAATAAAAGGAGAAAAACAAATGAAGAAAAAGAATGAACTTTCCTACCAAGATTTAAGAGTAGTCTGTAACCCAGAAGTTTTTACTTTTGAAGATACTTCTGAATTAGAAAGCATTAATACAGGAATTGGACAAGAGCGTGGTATTAAAGCTTTAGAATTTGGAATTAATGTAGATATTAAAGGCTACAACTTATACTTAGAAGGTCCTAGTGGTGTTGGAAAAACCATGTATGCCAAAAATTATTTAGATACTATTTCCAAAAAGAAAAAAGTACCAAATGACTGGTGCTATATTTACAATTTTTCTAACCCTAATGAACCAATTGCTATTTCTTTTCCTGCTGGACAAGGAAAAGAATTTAAAGAAACCATGGATGCTTTTATAAAAGATATTCGAAAGGATATTAAAAGCACTTTTAATAATGATGATTTCGAAAAAGAAAAAACTTTAATTAGACAAGACTTTGAAGAAAAAAGAGCTTCTTTATTAGAAAAATTAAATAAAGAATCCGAAAAATATGGTTTTCAAGTAAAATCCGCACAAAATGGTATTTATATGATGCCTATTTTAAACGGTAAAACTATTGAAGAAGAAGAATTTGATAAACTAGATGAAGAAATAAAAAAGCAATACGAAGAAAAATCTTCTATTGTACAAGAACAAATTATGCAAGCAATTGGGCAAATTAAGGAACTGGAACGTGCTTCCGATAGGCGTTTAGAAGAGTGGCAGTCCAACATTGCCCTACTTACAGTAAATTCCCATATTAATTATATTAAAAGCAAATATAAAAGAAATAAAAAAGTAAATCAATTTTTGAATGATGTAAAACAAGATATTTTGAAAAATATTTCTGTTTTCACTGCAAAAGAAGAAGAAAAACAGTTCATGCCTAATGGTCCAAGACCAGAAATGCCAAAACCTTGGCTTAATTATCGTGTAAATTTGTTTGTAGACAATAGTTCTTTAGAAGGTGCTCCTGTTATTATGGATTCGAACTATTCTTACCACAATATCTTTGGAAAATTGGAATATGAAAACTATTATGGCTCCTTAAAAACCGATTACACCATGTTAAAACCAGGCTTACTTCATATTGCTAATGGCGGTTATATTATTTTTCAAGCCAAAGATTTACTTGCCAATGGAATTTGCTATGAAGCCTTAAAAAAAGCACTTCGTATTAAAGAACTTTCTATTGAAAATACAGCAGACCAACGTTCTGCTATGGTTATGATTTCCTTAAAACCAGAACCTATTCCTTTAGATGTAAAAGTCATTATGGTTGGAAACGATGCTATTTATCAATCGCTTCTTGCTATGGATAGTGATTTTCGAAAATTATTTAAGGTAAAAGTAGAATTTGCAGAAGATGCCCCTATTACTCCAGAAAATATGAATAAACTTGCTAGATTTGTGCATAGTTTCTGTGAGCAAGAAGAACTTCCTCATTTGGATAAAGGTGCTGTTGCTAAAATTGTAGAATATTCTTCTAAACTTTCTGGTGAGCAAGATAAACTTTCTACACGCTTTACCGAAATTGCACAAGTAGTTGGAGAAGCTGCCACTTGGGCACAAATGGATAAAAAGAAATTAGTAACTGCCGAATATGTTGACCTTGCCTTAAAGGAAAGAATTGAAAGAGTAAAAAAATATGACAGTAAGTATATGGAAATGATCCAAGAAAATACTTTGCTTATTGATACTTCTGGTTTTCAAGTTGGTCAAATTAATGGCCTTACTGTTATGACTATTGGAGATTACACTTTTGGAAAGCCTGTAAAAATTACAGCTAACACCTATATGGGAAAAACAGGTGTTGTAAATATTGAAAGAGAAGTAGAACTTTCTGGCTCTTCGCATTCAAAAGGTGTTCTTATTTTAAGTGGTTATTTAGGAGAAATGTTCGCCCAAGATATTCCTTTATCTTTAACTGCTAGCATTTGTTTTGAGCAATTATACAATGGCGTAGATGGCGATAGTGCATCTAGTACGGAACTTTATGCTATTTTATCTAGTTTGTCTGGTATTCCTATTAATCAAGCTATAGCTGTTACTGGTTCCGTTAACCAAAAAGGAGAAATTCAGCCAATTGGTGGTGTAAATGATAAAATAGAAGGCTTTTTCCAAGTATGTAAAATGCGTGGCCTAAATGGTTCTCATGGAGTTATGATTCCAAAACAAAATGTAAGAAATTTAAGCTTGTCTCAAGAAATTATAGAAGCTGTTAAAAATAAAAAGTTTCATATTTATGCTATTTCCACTATTGAAGAAGGAATTGAAATTTTAACAGGTGTTCCTGCAGGTAAAAAAGATGTAAATGGAAACTTTCCTGCTGGTTCTATAAATTACCTAGCACATGAAAAATTAAAGAAATATGCAGAAATCAGTAAAAAATAAAAAAAGAATCAAATTGATTCTTTTTTATTTTTTACTATTTATCATATCTTGCTATTTTTTGTGCTATTATTATTTTCTCTACTCTTTATTCTTTATTGCTATTAGCGCTTTCAGGGTTACTGTATATAAAGTGCAAGACGAAAACCAAGATCGCCCGAAGCTTGGTAAACTGCATTATCATCGCGATAATAAACCTGATATCCAAAACTATAAGAACCACCTCTTCCGGATCGATACCACTTCTCCCATCTTTCTTCCCCCTCATCTATTACATATGCTTCCATCGTATATTCCTCACAATTTCCTGCTAAATCATATATATTTTTGGCTACATCTCCAGTTGCATCGTCATTTGGATAACTTTTTGTTTTACTTATACCTGTTTGGTTAGTTGGTGGCTTCATGTTTGCTTTTGCTGCTCCTATATATTTGCACATAGTATCCCATTGTACTCCATATACTAATGTACTTACTACACTCTTTGCTTGGTCACTTCCTTCTTTCAAATATTTATTCTTTGCTAAATATACTGCTCCACTTGTCCCTATATCATCCATATCGTCTCCCCATGGCACATAATTATAGGGCCATACTCCTGCTTTACTTACTACGTCTTGGGCTGCAGTTTCTTCTGTTCTTGGACTTGTATCTCCACTAGCATCATTTATTCCTGCTTCATATCTTCCTATATAAAAACCCCCATACTGAATCACACTATTATACATATTGTCATAGTCTGTTTGTTCTTCTGCATATCGATGTCCTTCTTTTGATGGTTCATATTTATCTGAAGGTAATGTAGTTGGTGTACCACCTGAAAAATTTGATCTCTTAAAATATGCTTCTTTTTCTGCTTCTGTTGCTCCCTCTACTGGTATCCATACAAATTGATTTCCACTTTCTGTTCCTGTTGCATTTATATTATCGTCTTTTTTGTCGGATATTACTAGTCCATCTTCGTAGCTTCCTCCCATATAGTAATATCCTGTTGGT